>JAPKZM010000096.1 GCA_026393775.1 Candidatus Aminicenantota bacterium | reverse complement strand
GGCAAGCCGTCGGTGGTCTACGGCAACGTGACGGCCGAGGTCGCCCGCAAGATCGTGGCCGAGCACCTGGTCAACGGCAACCCGGTATCCGAATTCATCATCGAAGTCAAGGAATAACAGCGAGGGCGTCATGAACAAACGGCTGGACGTGCTGATCTGCGGAGGCGGCGCCTGCATCTCCTCCCACAGCCACGAATTCAAGAAAAAACTGCAAGAAGAGATCGAGAAGGCCGGCCTGGGCGAGGAGATCAACCTGGTGGAAACCGGCTGCATGGGCCCCTGCGAACTGGGCCCGGTCATGGTCGTCTATCCCGACGGGTCTTTTTACATCAGGCTGAAAGAAGAGAACGCCGCAGAGATCGTTCAGGAACATTTTCTCAAAGGCCGGCCGCTGCAGAAACTCCTTTGGCAAGCTCCGGAAGCCCGCAAGATCGTCGAGCAGAAGAAGCAGGTGCCGTTCTTCGAGAAGCAGCTGAAGATCGTCCTCTCCAACTGCGGCCGCATCGATCCGGAAAACGTCGGCGAATATATCGCCCAGCGCGGTTACGAAGCCTTGGGCACGGCCTTGACCCGCATGACCCGCGAGCAGGTGATCGACGTCATGACCAAGTCGGGACTGCGCGGCCGCGGCGGCGCCGGTTTTTCCACCGGCATGAAATGGAAGTTCGCCTACGACAGCCCGGGAGGGCAGAAATACGTCCTGTGCAACGCCGACGAGGGCGACCCCGGGGCTTTCATGGATCGCGCCGTGCTCGAGGGCGACCCCCACTCGGTGTTGGAAGGAATGGCCATCGCCGGCTACGCCATCGGCGCCGACCAAGGCTACATTTACGTGCGCGCCGAATATCCGCTGGCCATCGAACGCCTGAAAACGGCCATCGCCCAGGCCCGCGAAATGGGCCTGCTGGGGAAAAACATTTTCGAGACTCCATTCAACTTCGATGTCGAGCTGCGAATGGGGGCCGGGGCTTTCGTCTGCGGCGAGGAGACGGCGCTTATGGCTTCGGTCGAGGGCCTGCGCGGCCAGCCGCGCCCCAAGCCGCCGTTCCCGGCGGTCAAGGGGTTGTGGGGCAAGCCATCGGTGATCAACAACGTCGAGACCCTGGCCACGATCCGCCACATCATCCTCAACGGCTGGGAATGGTTCGCCGCCATCGGCACCGAGAAGAGCAAGGGAACCAAGGTCTTCGCCCTGTCGGGCAAAGTGACCAACACCGGGCTGGTGGAAGTGCCGATGGGGATCACCCTGGGCGAACTGGTCTTCGATATCGGCGGCGGCATCCCCAACGGCAAGGCCTTCAAGGCGGCCCAGACCGGCGGCCCGTCGGGCGGCTGCATCCCGGCCAAATATTTGAACACGGGCCTCGATTACGAATCGCTAAAAGCACTGGGCTCGATCATGGGCTCCGGCGGCCTGATCGTGCTGGACGAGGACAGCTGCATGGTCAACATGGCCAAGTACTTCCTCGAGTTCTCGCTGGAGGAGTCGTGCGGCCAATGCGTTCCCTGCCGGGTGGGCTTGAAGCAGATGTACGATCTGCTGGAAAAGATCACCAACGGCCATGGCAGCATGGTCGACCTGGAGAAGCTCGAGAGCCTGGCCTACACGGTGCGCGCCACCTCGCTGTGCGGCCTGGGGCAGGCCGCGCCCAATCCGGTCATTTCGACCATCAAGTATTTCAAGCATGAGTATCTCGAACATATCCTGGATAAGAAATGCTCCGCCGGCGTCTGCGCCGCGCTGTTCCCCGCTCCCTGCGTCAACGCTTGCCCGGCCGGGGTCGACGCCGCCGCCTACATTTCCCACATGAGCGACGGCCGCCGTCGCGAAGCCTACTACCAGCACATGCAGAACAACCCCTTCCCGATCGTCTGCGGCCGGGTCTGTCCCGCTTTCTGCGAGAAGAAGTGCTCGCGCGGCAAGTACGACCAGGCTCTGGCCATCCGCGAGGTCAAGCGGCTGTTCGCCGACTGGGCCATCGACGAGGGGCTCGGCTTCGCCCCGCCCCAAAAAACCCACAAGGAGAAGGTGGCCGTCATCGGCGCAGGGGCTGCCGGCCTCGCCTGCGCCTTCTATTTGACGCGCTTGGGCTACAAACCGGTGGTTTTTGAAGCCATGAAAGTGGCCGGCGGCATGATGAAGGTCGGCATCCCCGACTTCCGCCTTCCGAAGGACAAGCTGCAGGCCGAGATCGGCGTCATCCAAAGGGCCGGCGTTGAGATCAGGACCAATTCGCCGGTGGCAACGATAGAAGAACTGAACAAGAAAGGATACGCCGCCGTGTTCATCGGCAGCGCGACGCGGCGCGCGTGAGCAAGCGGTTGGGAGCCGACGTCACTCTGATCTACCGGCGCACGCGCGCCGAAATGCCGGCCCAGTGCGAGGAGCTGGTCGGGGCCGAGGAAGAGGGCGTGGAAATGGACTTCCTAGTCAACCCGCTGAAGGTCGTCGGCAAGGCCGGCAAGGTCAGCGGCCTGCACTGCATCAAGACCGAGCTGGGCGATTTCGACGACTCGGGCCGCCGCCGGCCGGTGCCGGTAAAGGGCAGCGAGTACACCATCCGCGCCAGCTCCGTCATCTATTGCCTGGGCCAGAAGCTCAGCCTGGGGCTGACCGGCGGCAAGCTCGACCTGGACAAGCGCGGCCACATCGCCGTCAACAAGCGTACCATGGCCACCAGCATGCCCGGGGTATTCGCCGGCGGCGACGCCGTCAACCCCTCGACCGTGATCGAGAGCGTCGCGCAGGGGCGCCAGGCGGCCAAGAGCATCGACATTTTCTTCGGCCGGGCGGGCGCATTGTACGACCAGCCGCGCCAGGTGGTCGAGGTCCATTACGACGAAGATGCTTACTTGAAGACCATCGCGCGCCAGGAGCCCCAGCTCGAGGAAGTCGACAAGCGCGTTGCCCAGCCGGGGCTGGAGGTCAGCCGCGGCCTGACCCTGGACGAGGCGCTGGAGGAATCGCGGCGCTGCCTGCACTGCGACCGCGACCAGAACCCGGAACAAGAGGCCGTCGTTTCCGAGCCGGCGGCCATCGAAGCCATGCTGTGAGGTACCATGAAGCGGGATAAAATATTGAAGCAATACGAAGCCTCGGGCGACAACCTGCTGGCCATCCTGCACGATATCCAGGACGCCAGTGCCGAGCATTACCTGGACGACGCCTCCTTGCGCGCCGCCGCCGACTACCTGAAGCTGCCCTACAGCTTCGTCTACGGCGTGGCCAGCTTCTACACCATGTACAGCCTGGAGCCGCGGGGCAAAAACCTCATCCGCATCTGCCAGTCCCCGCCCTGCCATTTGCTCGGCGCTTCGACCATCTCGCGCGAGCTGATGCGGCTGCTGGGCATCGGTTTCGGCGCGACCACGCCCGACAAGCTCTTCACCCTGGAAATGACCTCCTGCCTCGGCGTGTGCGGCGTGGCCCCGGCCATGATGGTCAACGGCCGGGTCTACGGCAACCTGACCCGGGAGCGCATCGGCGGGATCATCGAGGACCTGAGGAGGGTAAAATGAGCGTCTATCGCACCCACGTCCTGCTCCCGGTCGACGAAGGGACGGCCCAGGCCGGGGTCTTCGAAGTCAAGCGCCGGCTGGAGAAGGAACTGAAGGCCCGGAAGTTGCAGGATGAAATAAAAGTCTTGGAAAGCGGCAGCGTCGGCATCGTCGGCAAAGGGGTGATCCTGGCTGTTTATCCCGACCGCATGTACTATTTCAATGTCAGCGAGGACGATGTCGTCCGCATCATCGAGGAGCACCTGCTGAAGGGGCGGGTTGTGGCCGGCCTGAACCACGCCCCGATCGCGGCCGCGACCGCAGCCACGGCGGCCAAGAAGGACGCCAAAGTCGGGCTGACCCGCGAGCAGCGCCGCGTCGTCCTGGACAAAGCCTGGACCGTCGATCCCGAGAGCATCGACGAGGTTATTGCCGCCGGCGGCTACAAGGGGCTCGAAAAAATCTTCACGGAGAAGATCACGCCCGAGGCGGTGATCGAAGAGATCAAGAACTCGGGGCTGCGCGGCCGCGGCGGCGCCGGTTTTCCGACCGGCATGAAGTGGGAGTTCACGCGCAAGGCCTCGGGAACGGAAAAATACGTCATTTGCAACGCCGACGAAGGCGAGCCGGGTACGTTCAAGGACCGGCTGATCCTCGAGGGCGATCCGCACAGGCTGATCGAGGCCATGACCATCGCCGCCTATGCCATCGGCGCCGGCCGCGGCTTCATCTATATCCGCGGCGAGTACGAACTGTCCATCGAACGGCTGCGCAAGGCCATCGCCCAGGCGAACGAATACGGCCTTCTCGGCAAGAACATACTGGAGAGCGGTTTCTCCTTCATGCTGGAGATCAGGAAGGGCGCCGGCGCCTACGTCTGCGGCGAGGAAACGGCGCTGATCGAGTCGCTGGAGGGCAAGCGCGGCAACCCGCGCGTCAAGCCGCCCTACCCGGTGACCAACGGGCTGTGGCAGAAGCCGACGGCGGTCAACAACGTCGAAACTCTGGCCAACATACCGGCCATCATCAGCAACGGCGCCGGCTGGTTCCGCAAGATCGGCACCGACAAATGCCCGGGGACCAAGGTCTTCACCATCCTCGGCCACGTCGAGTACCCGGGATTGGTCGAGACTGAAATGGGCACTCCCTTGCGCGAGATCATCTTCGGCTACGGCGGCGGCATCAAGGGCGGCAAAAAATTCAAGGCCGCCTTGCTGGGCGGCGCGGCCGGCGTCTTCCTGCCCGAAAAACTGCTGGACGTGAAGATGGACTACGAAAGCCTGAAAGAGAACAAGGCGGTGCTCGGCTCGGGGGCCGTGCTGGTGATGGACGAGGGAACATCGATCGTCGACATGCTCTTTTCCATCGCCAAGTTCTTCGCCCACGAGAGCTGCGGCCAGTGCGTCCCCTGCCGCGTCGGCACGCACCAGATCCTGGACATCATCTACCGGGTCCGCCAGGGGAGGGGGCGCGAAGGCGACCTCGAGACCATGCTCGGCCTGGCCGAGGCGATGTTCCGCTCGTCGCTCTGCCCGCTGGGCCAGTCGCTGGTCATGCCGGTCAAGAGCGCGCTCGAGAATTTCAAGGAAGAATTCACGCTGGCCATCAGCCATGCCGAGAAACCATAAGGAGGCATCCATGTCGGAAATGGTAACCATTAATATTGACGGGAGGGACATCCAAGCGGCCAAGGGAGAAAATCTGCTCAAGGTGGCCAGGGACAACGGCTTCGACATCCCGGGCTTGTGCTTCTACGAAAAAATAACGCCCACCGGCGACTGCCGGCTGTGCATGGTCAAAATAGAAGGCCGGCCGGGCATGGTCGCCTCCTGCCTGGTCAAGGTCGAGGCGGGGATGAAGGTCACCGCTTTCGATGCGCAGCTCGAAGAGACGCGCAAGATGCTGGCCGACGTGCTCCTCTCCGAACACAACGACGACTGCATCACCTGCGAGCGCGACGGCGACTGCCAGATTCAGGACCTGGCCTTCCGTTATGGGTTGGACACGCCCAAGCGCACCTTCGCCTCGATCTGGAAGGAGATCCCCCAAGCCCCGGACAGCACGGCTCCGGTCCTCTTCTACGATTCCTCGAAGTGCATCAAATGCGAGCGCTGCGTCAAGTCCTGCTTCGAGATCCAGGGCAAGGGCGTCTTGAGCATGGCCCAGCGCGGCATCCACAGCCACGTCGTGGCTGGCACCGGCCAGTGGTCGGGCTCGGAGTGCGACGGCTGCGGCGAGTGCGTCCAGGCCTGCCCGGTTGGCGCCCTGATGGAAAAGCCGGTCTACGGCGGCAAGCTGAAGAAGAAGGATGTGCAGAGGAAAGTGGTCACAACCTGCCCTTATTGCGGCGTCGGCTGCCAGCTCGAGCTCTGGATCAAGGACGAAAAAATTGCCAAGGTCAAGGGTTTCGACTCGGTGCCCAACTTCGGCGCTTGCTGCGTCAAGGGACGCTTCGGCCTCGATTTCGTGCAGAGCCCCGACCGGCTGACCAAGCCCCTGGTGCGCAAGGAGGGCAAGCTGGTGGAGAGCACCTGGGACGAGGCGCTCGACCTGGTGGCGCGGAAACTCGGCGCCATCAAGAAGGAGCATGGGCCCGCCGCCCTGGCCGGGCTCTCCTCGGCCAAGTGCACCAACGAGGAGAATTTCGTCTTCCAGAAGTTCGTACGCGCCGCCTTCGGCTCGAACAACGTCGACCATTGCGCGCGGCTTTGCCACGCCTCGACCGTGGCCGGCCTGGCCCGCTCATTCGGCTCGGGCGCCATGACCAACTCCATCGCCGAACTGGAGAATGCCGAGGTCATCCTGGTCACCGGCTCCAACACCACCGAGACCCACCCGGTCATCGCCACGCGCATCAAGAAAGCTGTCCTCTTTCACGGAGCCAAGCTCATCGTCATCGACCCGCGCCGGATCGACCTGGTGAATTATGCCGAGAAGTACGGCGGCTTGTGGCTGCGCCAGAAGAACGGCAGCGACGTGGCTTGGGCCAACGGCATGATGAACGTCATCATCACCGAGAAGCTCCTCGCCGAGGAGTTCGTCAAGACTCGGACCGAGGACTTTGACGCCTTGAAAAAAGTCGTGTCCAACTTCACCCCGGAAAAGGTGGAGAAGATCACCGGCATTCCCGCCGCTCAATTGCAGGCGGCCGCCCACCTCTATGCCAAGGCGGCGTGCGCCTCCATCGTCTATTCCATGGGCATCACCCAGCACACCACCGGCACCGACAACGTCATGTCCATGGCCAACCTGGCCATGCTCACCGGCAACCTGGGCAAGGAGTCGGCCGGGGTCAACCCGCTGCGCGGACAGAACAACGTCCAAGGGGCCTGCGACATGGGCGCCCTGCCCAACGTCTTCCCGGGCTACCAGGCGGTGACCGACGCCGCCCTGCGCGAGAAGTTCGAGAAGGCCTGGAACGTCAAGCTGGACGACAAGGTCGGCCTGACGGTGGTGGAGATCATGCACCAGGCGGCCGCCGGCAAAATCAAGGGGCTCTACATCATGGGCGAGAATCCCATGGTTTCCGATCCCGACCTCGGCCATGTCAAACAGGCGCTGGAGAAGCTCGACTTTTTGGTCGTGCAGGACATCTTCCTGACCGAGACCGCCCAGCTGGCCGACGTGGTGCTGCCGGCAACCTCATTCGCCGAAAAGCAGGGGACTTTTACCAACACCGAGCGCCGCAGCCTCTGGGTGGAAAAGGCCGTTCCCGCCCCGGGCGAGGCGCGCATCGACTGGGAGGTCATCCGCGACGTGAGCACGCGCATGGGTTATAGGATGGAATATAACAGCTTGGAAGACATCGTCAATGAGGTCAATAAACTGGTGCCGCAGTACGCCGGCATCACCTACGCCCGCCTCATGCGCGGCGACAAGCTGCAGTGGCCCTGCCCCAATCCCGAGCACCCGGGAACGAAGTTCCTGCACCGCGACAAGTTCACCCGCGGTCTGGGCAAGTTCTTCGCCATCGACTACATCCCCCCGGCCGAGTGGCCCGACGAGAAATACCCGTTCCTGCTTTCCACCGGCCGCTTGCTCTACCATTACCACACCGGGAGCATGAGCCGGCGCACCGTGGCGCTGCCGCAGTACGTGCCCGGACCGTTCATGGAGATGCACGCCGCGGACATGAAGAGGCTGGGCATCGCCAGCGGTGAGCAGGTCAAGGTGTCGTCGCGGCGCGGCTCCATCGTTACCGAGGCCCGGGAGAGCGGGCGCGTCGACACGGGCTCGGTCTTCATCACTTTCCATTTCGCCGAAGCCGCGGCCAACCTGCTGACCAACGACGCCTTCGATCCCATCGCCAAGATCCCCGAGTTCAAAGTAGCGGCCTGCCAGATAGAAAAAATCAACCCATAAAAGAGGAGGAACAATGGAATTCGACTGCAAGAGCCCGGCCCAGGTGGCCGCGGACTGGAACGAGAACATCTGCGTAAAGAAAACCACGAACAACGCGTTCAAGCTGCTGGTGCTGGGCATCCTGGCCGGCGCCTACATCGGCTTCGGCGGCGAGATCTCGAATATGGTCGGCCACGATGCCGCCCAGTTCGTGGGCGCCGGGCTGGCCGCGTTCATCAAGGGCGCCGTCTTCTCCGTCGGCCTGATGCTGGTCGTCATCGCCGGGGCGGAGCTGTTCACCGGCAACACCATGATCACCATGTCGGTACTGGACGGCAAGTCCAAATTCAGCGGCCTGCTGTACAACTGGTCGATCGTCTATATTGCCAACCTGATCGGCTCGGTCATGCTGGCCTACATCATGTTCGGCAGCGGACTTCTCGAGGGTCCCAATGTCGCTGTCGGCGCCGCCGCCCTGAAGACGGCCGCCGCCAAAGCGAGCCTCGCCTTCTGGCCCGCCTTTTTCCGCGGCATCCTCTGCAACTGGCTGGTCTGCCTGGCGGTGTGGATGGCGCTGACCTCGCGCAACACCATCGGCAAGGTCTGGGCCATCTTCTTCCCGATCATGGCCTTCGTCGCCTCCGGTTTCGAGCACAGCATCGCCAACATGTACTTCATTCCCATCGGCATCCTGCTCACTGGGGTGAACGAGGTCGTGGCCGCGGCCACCGCCGCCGGGCTCGCGCCCGAGAAGCTGGCCAACGTCGGCCTGTACGGCTTCTTCGTCAAGAACCTGATCCCGGTCACGTTGGGCAACATCGTCGGCGGCGGTTTCTTCGTCGCCACCCTGTACTGGTTCGCTTACATCCGCAAGTCCAAGAAAGCCGCCTAGTTTACTTCTTGATATTCTGATTTTCCGGGGCCGCTCAGCACAAACTATCCGTCTATCTTGCTACCTAGAAGACGGACTTAATTTGTCTACCAACACTATTTCCGGAAGCGGCGAATTTTATTTTCTCAGAATTTGATTTTTAACCCGACCCCGGTCTGGAGACCCCCCAGTTTGTAATCAATGCCCGGGACATCGCTGGCGGTATCAAATTTGACCTTGGCACCGATGAAGCGGGCACTCAGCACGAGTCCCACGGTATTGCCGAAGTAATACCCGGCCGCGATACCGGCATTGAAACCAAGCACATTCTTGTTCACCACCGTGGAGCCGAATGCGACATTCACCTGGGTATAAGGATAGGCGGAATCAGTCACCTGATACTGCGTCACCAGCGTGGTCTTGGCCATGATAAAACAGGGCCCGGCGAACAGGTCGATGCCGAAGCTGCTCATCTTGAAGGTATACAGCAAGTTTAAATAAAGGTCGGTTTCCGTTAATTCATAGCCTTGGCTACCGCTGACCTGGCGTGGAGCGTCAAAGAGTAAAGGATGGGGAACCGAGGCATTGATAGTAGCCGCCACATCCCGGGAAGCCATGGCGCCGCCGATTTCAACGCCTAACGCGGGAGAAAACTTGTAAGCCAAAGAAGCATCGATGGTATTCCCTTTCCGGGCTTCGTATGATGTGACAAAACTGGCCTGTTCCTGATAGAGAGTCGGGGTATAGGTGCTGGCCACTGTCTCCGTGGTAAAGCCCATGAAATAAGAACCGCGCAAAGAGAAGCGTTTGAATTCATTGATCTTAGCCCGGCGGGTCTTGATCGATTTTTTGGACTGCTTCTGGCTCATGGGGGGTGCTGAAATTTTCTCGCCCATTTCGGTCACCATACTCTCATGGATATAGCCCTTCTGAGCGGGATTGACGCCAGCGGCCGGCAATTGCACCTTGTACCAGAGACCGCTCTTTTCGATCACGTCGAATACCATCCCGGCCGACACCTCGCGCACGACCAGGCTGGAAACATCGGGAGTGCCCCGGACATTGGCTTTCTGGGCCTTGATCTTGACCTTCAGGCTGGCCTGGACGGCAGGCAAAATCAAAACCGCGATGACCATTATGATCAACAACCATTTCAAGTTTCTCATGCTACGCTCCTTACGCCGTAAAACCGATGGCCAGCATCGACTGCAAAACCTGCCCGTATTCGGCGCTGCCCGCCCCGTACAAATCGTTTGCTGACTGGAGCAGCGCTTGAGCGGCTTGTAAAAAATTAGCAGTTGGAGTCAGATAAAAGGTCCAGGCCCGGAAGTAAATCTGAGCCGCCTTGTCCATGCCGATGCTGGTAACGGTAAGATGGGAGATGGGGTTGGTGCCGCCATTGGCCAGCAAATAAAAGGCATGCCCGAAAATTGTGCAGTTGGTATGAACGCCGCCCCAATCACCAGCCTCTGTATCGGGAAGATTGACAAATTGGCTCAAATGACATGGATCGGATAAGGCATTGGGATTGGCGAGATTGCGCAAATAATTTTCGCTGCTATACGTCGGAAAGATATCTTCGCCTATAACCCAATCGGCCTTGTTAAAGCCGTTTCCCGTTTGTTGAAAATGAAATTCGATCGCCGTGCCCATAATGTCGGAAAGAGATTCGTCGAGGGCACCGGATTGGGTATGATAAACAAGGCCTGAGGTATACGTCGTCACCCCATGGGTAAATTCATGCCCGACCACATCAAGACTGGCGCCGGTTTGCCAGTCGGTATAATATGGATCCAGGAACACCATGGCTTTCATGTCGGAACTCCAGAAGGCATTATCACTTAAGCCATAACCCAGAACATGGGTATAAGCGACAATCGGCAAATTGGAACCATCCATGCCGTGACGGTTATGCCTCACATAGTAGTAGTCATATACCCAACCCAGATAGGCATGTACATTAACGTTGGTGTCCTTGGCAAAAACGCCGTTCGGGCTGGATGGAATCTCCGATAGATTGTCGTCAATACTGTGATTATAATCCCACAAGGACTGCTTGACCGGGCGGATACTTGTGTCTAGTGTGGCCATCCAGTAACCATAATTGTCTTGGGTTAGAACCAGTTTCATTTGATCTCCATGAAAGCCGGTTCCAACTCCGATTACCGCCTGCTCGGTAATAATATTTGAAAAGGAGAGTAAAATCGTGCCATCCGTTGCATCAATCAACCCGGTCTGGGAAAATCCCAGCCCCCGCCGCACCTTGACGCGAAAAGCCAGGCGGAACTCATCATCGGAAATGGGGTAGATGGTTAGAACGCTCGGTTCGGTCAATTCCAGCGAATCCTGCCAGGGAAGGGATTGCATGAACCGCTTCTCGGCCTCCAGATTGTTCAACTTCGGTTGGATATCGACGGCTTGAATCGTGTAATACTCGCCGCTGATGCCGACTAGTGAACCATTCTTTTTATGCAGTATTATCTGTCCCCCGAAAACCGGGATACCCTTGTAAAATTGGTTGTAACGACGATGTTCCATATTGGCGATGGCGTCGGTTTGCACTTTCTCCAGAATCAAATTGCCTTTTATTATTTCGCCTGCGAAAAAAGCCTGCAATTCCGCCAGACTTTGCTTAGGTGACATTTTTTGAGCTTGCGGTCCGCAATCCCAATACAATAGCGATGGGCCCATATCGGCCGCCGGCAAGGCCATCACCAGCCAAAACAGCAACAGCAGCATGATGGATTGTTTCTTCATGAATAACCTCCTTAGAACTGAAAGGGCAATCATAGCATCACCATGCTTAGGAAACAAGCCAGTTCGATTCTTTCTAAACTTGCTGCCCGGGACGGCTGTTTAATATTGCGGGCGATTCCCCTTATCTGATATAATAACTAAAAATTTTTCAACAAAAATAAAATGGAGAAATAATATGGCTAAGGCTATTAAACAGGTTTTCGGCAGGGAGATACTGGATTCGCGCGGCAACCCGACCGTCGAGGCCGAGGTGACGCTCGCCGACGGGTCGTTCGGCCGCGCCGCCACGCCGTCGGGCGCTTCCACCGGCGTCCACGAAGCGTGTGAGTTGCGTGACGAAGACAAGAAACGTTACAACGGCAAGGGCGTCCTGAAGGCCGTGGGCCACGTCAACCGCGAGATCGCCGCGGCCCTAAAGGGCCAGGATGCCTTCGACCAGGAAAAGATCGACCGGCAAATGATCGACCTGGACGGCACGGAGAACAAGAGCCGGCTCGGGGCCAACGCCATCCTGGCCGTAAGCCTGGCCGTGGCCCGCGCCGCTGCCGCCGGTTCCGGCCTGCCCCTGTACCGCTATCTGGGCGGCGCCAAGGCCAACCTGCTGCCCGTGCCGTGCTTCAACATAATGAACGGCGGTGCTCATGCCAACTGGCAGGGGACCGATCTCCAGGAGTTCATGGTCGCCCCGATCGGCGCCCCGAGCTTCCGTGAGGCCTTGCGCTGGGGAGCGGAGACCTATCATGCCTTGAAGAAAGTGCTGAAGGACGCCGGCTATTCGACCGGGGTCGGCGACGAGGGCGGCTTCGCGCCGGCGCTGAAAACGAACGCCGAGGCGGTCGAGCTGATCCTCGAAGCGATCGCCGCGGCCGGCTACAAACCCGGCGAGCATATCGCCATCGCCCTCGACCCTGCCTCCAGCGCCTTTTACGAGGATGGGCTTTACAATCTGCGCACCGAGAAGCGCAAGATCGATTCAAGTGAGCTGGTTACCATGTGGGCCGATTGGGCGAAAAAATACCCCATTGTCGTTCTTGAAGACGGATTGGCCGAGGACGACTGGGAGGGTTGGAAATTGTTGAACCGGACGATCGGGGACAAGGTGGAACTGGTCGGCGACGACCTATTCGTGACCAATGTCAAGCGCATCGAGCGCGGCATCAAGGAGAAGGCGGCCAACGCCGTGCTGATCAAGCTGAACCAGATCGGCACCCTGACAGAGACAAGGGCGGCCATCGATATGGCGCGCGCGGCCGGTTGGGGTGCGATGGTTTCGCACCGCAGCGGCGAGACGGTCGACAGCTTCATCGCCGACCTCACCGTGGCCATGGCCACCGGCCATCTGAAGACGGGCGCCCCCTGCCGCGGCGAGCGGGTGGAGAAATACAACCAGCTGCTGCGCATCGAGGAAGAGCTGGGCTCCGCCGCCGTATATGCCGGCCGCAAGGCCTTCGTCCGTTGAGATGTAGGGGTTTGATTCATCAAACCCATCCCGCGAAGAAGCGAGAATGATTGATACCGGCTCATCCACACCAGTCAGCCGCAATTTGTGGAAAATCCTCGCCCTGAAATTCCTGGGAGATTTCCTGCCCATCGCGCCGGTACTGATCCTGTACTACACGGCCAACGGTTTGAACTCCACCCAGATCTTCACCATCCAGGCCGCCTTCCACCTGGTGGTGCTTCTGTTGGAGGTGCCCTCCGGCTACCTGGCCGACGTGGTCGGCCGCAGGAAGACACTGATCCTGGGGGCGATCTTCTTCCCCCTGGGCTTGGCCGTGTATACCGTCGGCCGGAGCTTTGCCGCCTTTGTCTGCGCCGAGGCCGTGCTGGCGTTAAGCATCAGTATGCGCTCGGGCTGCGACTCGGCCCTGCTCTTCGATTCGCTGCGCCAGCTCAAGCGCGAAGGGGAATACAAGCGCTATGAAGGCAGGAACGCCCTCTTCGCCCGGACCGGCACCGCCGTCTCCTCGGTACTCGGCGGGCTGCTGGCGGCTGTCTTCCTGCGCCTGCCCTTCCTGGTCAACATCGCCTCGGCCCTGTTCATGCCGCCGCTTACCGTTGCCCTGGCCGAGCCGGAGCGTGAGAAGCGGCACTCGCACGAGCCGCTGCGGGACATCCTGCGCATCTGCCGCTTTTGCCTGAAGGCGCCCCACATCCGCCCGGTGGTGCTGTTTGCCGGCCTGCTCATGGCCTGCAACCTGACCGGCGTCTGGGCCTATTTTCTCCTCTATCAGGGACTGGGCATCGGCATAGGCTGGTTCGGGATACTGTTCGCGGTTTTCCAATTGGCCGGCGCCCTGGGCGGCTCACGATCGCATGCCTTCAGCGAGCGCTTCGGGGCCAGGGCGCCCTTGCTCCTGGCGCTGCTCAGCCCCCTTTGCTTTGTCTTGCTCGGCCTGTTCCCGAGCGTGTGGCTCCTTATCCTGGTGCCGGCGAACGCCTTGCTCTGGAACCTGGCCTATCCGGTGCTGCTCGAGCGGCTCAACCTGGCCGTGAATTCCGACGTGCGGGCCACGGTCCTCTCCCTGGCCTCCATGGCCGGCAGCGTGACGTTCATCGTCATCTCTCCGCTCTTCGGCCGCCTGGTCGACGCAGTTTCCCTTTCCGCCGCCTTCGTCACGCTGGGCGGTTTTTTTATCATTGCCGGAGCGCCGTTGCTATCGGCGATATTGCGAAATTGGCAAAAAGGGTAAGTCGGGCAATTGGCATCAATTAGTGAATAAAAATTATAAATATTTGAATAATCGAAAGCACCAATCTCTCTAGAACTGTTTGTATAAAGGCTTTGCTTTTGGTATTCTTTATGCATTCTGTTCAGTACAAAACAGGGGGCGACAATGAAAAAACAAATTTCAAGCTGGCTTTACCTGGGATTGATGGGATTGCTTTTAATTGTTTCCCCGGCCCGGCTCGCTGCCCAGGGGGCTGTCCCGGCGCTGGTCGCCTCTGGCTCCGGCGACGGCAAGCCCGAGCCGCTCCTCCTCTCCGGGCTGGCCATCGACGTGAGGATTGTCGGCGCGGTTGCCGAGACGCGCATGACCATGTTATTCCACAATCCATCCGACCGGCAGCTTTCAGGAGACCTCTATTTTCCCCTCCCCGAGGGCGCGACGGTCAGCGGCTACGCCCTGGACATCAACGGCGCCATGGTCGACGGCGTCGTAGTGGAGAAGGAGAAAGGTCGGCGCGTCTTCGAGTCCCTCTCCCGCCGGCGCATCGACCCCGGGCTGGTCGAATGGGTGAAAGGCAACCATTTCAAGACGCGCGTCTTTCCCATCCCGGCCCGCGGCGGCCGCACCGTCATGGTCCACTATCTCAGCGAACTCTTCTCCC
>JAPKZM010000047.1 GCA_026393775.1 Candidatus Aminicenantota bacterium | reverse complement strand
GCAATGAATGCGCTGTCGCCCAATATTACGGCGGCCGTGAATTTTATCTGGTCACTTACCTTAAAATCAGGGACATGCGCGTGGTTTATGTGCCTTCGCGCTCGATCGGCGAATACGGCGGTGAAATCGACAACTGGATGTGGCCGCGCCACACCGGTGATTTTTCCTTCCTGCGCGCCTACGTGGGCCGGGACAACCGCCCGGTCGAATTCTCCAAGGACAACGTCCCCTTCCGCCCGCTGCATTACTTCCCCATCGCCCGGCAGCGCCTCAAGGCCGGGGACTTCACCATGATCATGGGTTTCCCGGGAACGACCAAACGCTGGTACAGCGCCGCCGAGGTCGGTAACGAGATCGAAGCCAATTACCCCGAGCGCATCGGCCTGCTCGAGCAATATATCGCCCTCCTGGAAAAGGCCTCGGCCGCCGACGAATCAGTGAAGATCAAGAACGCCGGGACCTTCAAGGGGCTTTTAAATTCGATAAAAAACTACCGCGGCATGCTGGAAGGGCTGCGGAATAACGCCGTTCTCGAAGCCAAGCTGGCAACTGAAAAAGAACTGGCCGCCTTCATCGTCTCCCGTCCCGACCTGCGAAAAAAATACGGCCGGCTGCTGGCCGACATTTCCGCTCTGGCCGCCGAGGAACGCGCCAGCAATTCGCTGCAGACGGTCTATAGCTGGATGGTCCGCGGCTGCCGCCTCTTCGATTGGGCGCTGACCCTTGACAAGTGGAGCCGCGAAAAAATCAAGAAGGACCTGGAGCGCGAACCCGGTTACATGGAGCGCGACATCGCGGCCAAGAAAGAACGGCTGCCGGTGACCCAGAGGAACTTGGACCTGGGAACCGACCAGGAGGTGTTCGCTTTTTTTCTGAAAAAATTGCTGCGGACCGATTCGTCCGGCAGTTTCAAGATACTGCGCCAAGAAGTGGAAAAAAGCCCGGGCAGCGGGCTCGATGAACAAGTCGCCGCCTTTGTCTGGGCTCTCTACCGGCACACCCGGCTGGCTGACCTTGATTTCAAGATGACCATGTTCGCCGCCGACAAAAAGGCCCTGGCCGCCGCCGCTGACGCTTTCATCGATCTGGCCGGCAAAATCAGGTCCGACATCGACGCCTTCAACCGCCGCCGAAACATTCTCGCCAGCCGTTGGCAAGCGCTCAAGCCGCTCTATGTTGAAGCCATGATGCAAATGCGGCCGGCGGAGATATTTTATCCCGACGCCAATTCCACCCTGCGCTTCAATTATGGCCGGGTCGAAGGCTACTCGCCACGCGACGCCGTCAGCTACGCTCCGTTCACGACCCTGGCCGGAGTGCTGGCAAAAAACACCGGCGAATTGCCCTTTAACCTGGACGCCAAATTCATTGCCGCGGCCATGGGCGGGGACCACGGCGCTTACGTCGCTCCGGAATTAAACGACGTCCCGGTCAATTTCCTGACCAGCAACGATTCCACCGGCGGCAATTCGGGCAGCCCGGTGCTCAACGGCCGCGGCGAGCTGGTCGGCGTGCTGTTTGACGGCAACTACGAGTCGCTAAGCAGCGACTTCTTTTTCCGGCCCGCTATCACCCGTTCCATCCATGTCGACATCCGCTACGTCCTGTTCGTCGCCGACAAGGTCAATCAGGCCAGCAATGTTTTGGAGGAACTGGCCGGCCCGTGATGGAAAAAGTCGCCATTCTCTTCAATCCCAGCTCCGGCAAAGGCCGGGCCAGCCAGAAGCGGCGGACCTTGCAAAAATGCCTCAAGGAGAACGGCGTAGCCTACGACTGGTTCGAATCGCGCCATGAGGACGACCTGCGCGACCTGGTCAAGGTGACCGCGGCCGATTACCAGACCCTGGTCGCCGCCGGCGGCGATACCACCATGCTGATCGTGATCAACGAAATGATGCGCTTGCAAGCCGACAACTCGCTGGGCATGATCGGCTTGGGTTCCTGCAATGACGTGGTCAGGGAATTCGAGATCCATTCCCTGAAAAGGGCCTGCGCCGCGATCAAAAGGAACCGCTTCCGGCGCATCGACCTGGGGATGGCCATTGAAAACGGGAAGGTCCTGCGCTACTACCCGGGCCAGGCTTCGATCGGCCTGGCCGTGCTCATCAACCAATACGTGGAGCGGGTGGTCAAACGCCGCCCGCGGCTGGGAAAATACCAGACGTTGTCCGGCCTGAGCGGCGGCTGGCAGGCCTTGCGTTCAACCGACCTGCCCATGGATTTGACGGTGGAATGTGAAAGCGGCATTTTCCACGGCGAATTTGTCCTGGCCGTTTTCAACAACATCCGCTACTACGCGGCCGGGAAAATGGCCACGCCGCGGGCGCGCACCGATGACGGTTTGCTGGACGCCTTCCTGGTCAAGAACTGTTCGTTCTCGCGCCTGGCCTACATCACGTTCCTGACCCCGCCCGCCGCTTACTCCGAAAAAAAAGAGACCGTCGCCATCCAGGCGCCGCGCTTCATTGTCAAAGCGAAAAAGCCTTTTGCCGTGCAGATCGACGGGGAGATACTTGCCGCGGCCGACACCCCCCGCCAATTCAAGAAAATCGAATTCGCTTCCGCCCCGCGGGCGTTGAAAATCATTTCTTGACTTCGCATATTATGCTATAATTTTTTTCCTAGCGAACGGGGGTAACACATGAAATGCAAGATATTTTCCGGACAGGGCGCCGAGCTGGAAAAAAAAATCAACGAGTGGCTGACGCCGAACATGGAACTGAGCCAGGTCGGCCAGAGCACGGTCAGCGCCATGATCGGCGACAAGACCGTCCCCTATACGATCATCTCCATTTTTTACCTGGAAAAAGGGATGGTCGAGCAGCGCAGCCTAGATTAGTTTTCAGTTTGAAATAAAAATGCCGGAGAAGGGAATCGAACCCTTACAAGGAAAATCCTCGTCAGATTTTGAGTCTGATGCGTCTGCCAATTCCGCCACTCCGGCTCGCCAGCCGATATTATAAATAGCGGCGCTGTTTTTGTCAACCCGCCGACCGGCGGGCCGGCCGGCAGCAATTTGCAAATCGGCCATGGGCGGGATTATAATCGCTCCTCAGGAGGCACGATGAAAAGACCATTGTTTTTTTGCGCGGCCTTATCGGTCACGGCCATTCTGGCCTTCCCGCAGCAGAGTCCCGACCGGTTCCTGGGTTTTAAGCTGGGCTCCGACCGCAACCTGGCCGGATACAGCCAGATCAAGGCCTATTTCCAGCAGCTGAGCCTGGAATCACCCCGGGTCAGGACCGTCACGTTGGGCAAAACCACCAAGGGCAACGACTTGTTCCTGGCCGTCATCTCTTCCGCGGACAACCTGAAGGAATTGGAAAAATACACCGCCATCACCCGCCAACTGGCCCAGGCCGAGGTCGAACCCGAAGCGGCCGAGCAGCTGGCCGCCGGCGGCAAAGCCATTGTGGTCGTGACCTGCAACCTGCATAGCACCGAGATCGCCTCATCGCAGATGGCCATGGAATTGGGTTTTTTGCTGGCCAGCGCGAAATCACAGGAAATTCGTGATATCCTGGACAACGTGATCCTGGTCCTGTTTCCCTCGGTCAACCCCGACGGGCAGATCATGGAGGTGGAATGGTACGACAAGACCAAGAATACGGAATACGAGGGCACGGGCGCGCCCTACCTGTAC
>JAPKZM010000051.1 GCA_026393775.1 Candidatus Aminicenantota bacterium | reverse complement strand
GATCTGCATCTCGCCGCGCGCCGGGTAGACGGAAAGCACGCCCCTGACCACGATCTGCTGCCCGTTTTCCAGCTTGCCCAGGGTGCTTTTCTGCAGGCTGCCGCGGAACATGACCACTTTCATGGCCCCGGCGCTGTCCTTCAAGGTGAAATACAAATGGCCGGAGCTGGCCACGACCACACCCGAAGCCTCGCCCAGCACCTGGATGGAGGCGAACTGCGTCTCCAGTGTCAGCTTGACTAGCTGGGTCAGTTCCGATACCTTGAAGATCTTTTCTTCAGGCAAGCTGTTGACCATACGTCGCTTCGTAATAGCGGTGGGACTCGATGTTCAAGGCCCGGCCGCTCTTGGGATCCACATCGACCACGGTCATGTCCAGCACGGGATTTCCCTGGGCCACCTCGAATTTCCGGTGAATGCCGTCATAGAACTTATTGATGATGGGCTCGCGCGTCATGCCGATGACAGAATCCAGGGAACCGGTCATGCCGACATCGCTCTGGTAAGCCGTGCCGTGCTCCAGGATGCGCCAGTCGGCGGTCGGCACGTGGGTATGCGTCCCCAGCAGGGCGCTGACCCGGCCGTCGAGGAAAAAACCCATGGCCTGCTTTTCGGCGGTAGCCTCGGCATGGAAATCGACCAGCACGACGGGCAGCTTGTTCTTTTTCAAGAATTCATCGATGATCGGGAAAGGATTGTCCACCGACGGCTCCATGAACACCCGCCCCTGCAGACTGATGATCAGCACCGGGTACCCGGAAGCGGTGTTGTAGACCATGGAACCGTTGCCCGGAGTCGAAGCCTAGTAATTTAGGGGCTTGAGAATGCGCTGCTCGGTCTTGAGCAGTTCCAGGGCTTCCTTCTTGTCCCAGATATGGTTGCCGCCGGTCAGGACGTTGATCCCGGCCTCGAACAGCTCGTCGGCCGTGCGCTTGATCACGCCCAGGCCCCCGGCCGAATTTTCGCCGTTGGCGATCACCACGTCGGGAGCGAATTTGGCCCGGACCAGGGGCAGGACGGTCCTGACGAACTTGCGGCCGCCGCGGCCGACGACGTCCCCGATCAGGATCAGCCGCACCGCCTTACTTGGCATATTCGATCGCCCGGACTTCCCGGATCACGGAAACCTTGATCTGTCCCGGGTATTCCATCTCGTCCTGGATCTTCTTGGCGATATCCTTGCAGATCAGGAAGGTGTGGTTGTCGTCGAGCTCGTTGGCGTTGACGATGACCCTGATCTCGCGCCCGGCCTGCAGGGCATAGGCCTTGGTCACCCCGGCGAAGGACTTGCTCAGCTCCTCCAGTTTTTCGAGCCTCTTGATGTAGGTTTCCAGGATTTCGCGCCTGGCGCCGGGCCGGGCGGCGGAGATGCTGTCCGCGGCCTGGATCAGGACGGCTTCGAGGGAATGGAACTCGGTATCCATGTGGTGCGAGGCGATGGCATCCTGAACCGCGGCCGATTCGCCGTACTTCTTGGTGAGTTCCACCGACAGGGAAGTGTGCGTACCCTCGGTCTCGCGGTCGATGGCCTTGCCGATGTCATGCAGCAGGCCGGCCCGTTTGCAGACATTGACGTTGACCCCGATCTCGCGGGCCAGCATGGCGGCGATCAGGGCCACGTCCTTGGAATGCTCCAGGACGTTCTGCCCGAAGGAGGAGCGGAACTTGAGCTTGCCGAGATAAAAGTAGAGCTCCGGGTTGATCTCCTTGATGCCGAGCTCGAGGACCGCGCTCTCGCCTTCGCGGCGCAGGTAGGTATCAAAATTACCCTTAATGCGTTCCACGATCTCCTCGATGCGGGCCGGGTGGATGCGCCCGTCGGCGATCAGCGTTTCGATGGTCTGCTTGGCTATCTCGCGACGGATGGGGTCGAAGGAAGAGACCAGGATGGCTTCCGGGGTGTCGTCGACGATGAAATCGACTCCGGTGGCCGTTTCCAGGGCCCGGATGTTCCGGCCCTCGCGGCCGATGATTCGCCCCTTCATCTCATCGGAAGGCAGGTCGATGACTGTCACCGAAGTGGAGACCACGTGCTCGGAAGCGATGCGCTGGACGGCGTTGGAAATCGCGTCCTTGGCCATTTGCTGGCTCTTGCTTTTCAATTCCTCATCGATAACCTTCAGTTTTTGCGCGGATTCGAGCCGGGCTTCGCCCTCATACTGCTTGATGATCATCTCCTTGGCTTCCAGGACGGTCAGCCCCGAAATTTCTTCGAGCTTCTGCTTCTGTTCCTCGTACAGTTTGTTCACCTTGTTTTTCAAGAACGAGGTTTCCTCTTCCTGGATGTCCAGCTCGCGCTCTTTCTTCTTCAGTTCTTTTTCCTTGTTGTCCAGGTTGCTGTAGCGCTTGTCCAGGTTCTCCTCTTTCTGGATCAGGCGCTTCTCCATGACGTTCAGGCGGGTGATGTTCTCGTTGTGCTTGCGATTGTACTCGTTCTTCCATTCGGCGAATTCCTCCTTGAGCTCCAGCATGGACTGCTTTTTGGCGCGGGCCATCTCTTCCTGGTTCTTGCTTTCCAACTGGGCCTTGTAGGTCGCGACCTTCGCGTATTCGCCGGCGAAGATCATCCGCTTGAATAAA
This sequence comes from Candidatus Aminicenantota bacterium, assembly GCA_026393775.1. Classification (GTDB taxonomy): domain Bacteria; phylum Acidobacteriota; class Aminicenantia; order UBA2199; family UBA2199; genus UBA2199. The sequence continues at coordinate 3,553 of JAPKZM010000051.1, read as the reverse complement.
AAAACGACGCCGCCGCCGAGTAAGATTCCGAGTATGACAAAAATGACACCGTTCAACATTGTCCTTCTCCTTTTCAGGATGACAAACTGACAGTTAACTTTCCATCCTCGCTTTCAGGCGCCAGCAATGTTTCAATCCTGCCTAGTATCTGCGCAAGCTTTTCGTTTTCTTTCTTCAAGATAAACAAATCTTGGGCGATGTTTATCGAAGTTAACAGTCCCAGCTTTTGGGAATCCAATTCATTCATCCTGCTTTTTATTTTATTGATTTTGTTTTCGACGTATTCCACCACGCGCATGAACTCGTCGACCTTGACATCATCGGCCAGCTGGAACACGATCCGCTTGCCGGTGATCTGGACTTCTACTTCCTTGGCCATTATTCCTCGATCGAATCGACCAGCTCGATCAAAGCGGCGATCTTCTTCTTGATCTCGTTCTTCTCGCCGTCGCGCTGCGAAGAGTCCTGCCGAATCGCGTGCAGCTCCTTTTTCAATTTCTGGTTTTCCTCGCGCAGCGCCTTCAAGCCGTGCACCATGCGGCTGATTTTTTCTTCCAGTTTATCAAAATCCTTTAAACTCATGGGCGATACTCCTTAGCGTTGAATTAAATGCATCTGTTCCACCATTTTTTTGACAAATTCCTGGTGGATGCCGTTCACCTCGTCCCCGGTCAGGGTGCGATCGGAAGCGCGGTAGGTGAAGGCCATGGAAAAACTGACCTTGTCCGCCGGCACGACCTTCCCCTGAAAGATGTCGGTCAACTCGTAGCTTTCCAGCGCCCCAGGGTGCAGGCGCTCGATGGCGGCGCCCAGCTCCTCGAAGCGCGCGCTCCGGGCCATCAGAAAGGTGAAGTCACGGCGCACGGCGGGGAAGCGGTTCCAGGGGAGGAACTGGCCCTCGGGCACGGCCGCGACCAGGGCCGCTAGGTCGAGCTCGGCGGCATGGACCGGTTTTTCCAGCTTGTAAAACTGGCGCATTTCCGCAGCGACTTCGCCGGCCCAGCCGCAGCTCCGGCCCGCGGCCTCGACCTTGAAGCAGCAGGATGGAGCGAAGGCCGGATGCGCTCCCCGGCGGAACGCCAATTCCAGGCGCAGGCGCCGGCCGAGCGAGGCCAGTTGCGATTTGAACCAAGCGAAATCGAAATCCTGGGCGTTCAGGCGCCAGTCCTTGCGCTGCTGCAGGCCGTACACGCTGGCGGCCAGCCGGCGGCTCTCCAGGACCTTCTTCCCCTCCTGCCCAAAGATCTTGCCGGTCTCGAACAGGGCCACGCGCTCCAGGGACTGGTTGGCGTTGACCGCCGTGTTCTTCAGCAGCCCGGGCAGCAGGGAGTTCTTCATTACAGAAAAATCTTTTCCCAAGGGATTCTTCAGCACCAGCGCCGTCCCCTGCGGGTCGGCCATGATGTTCTCCTCCGGGGACTGGAAGACGTAGTTGATCACCTCATTGAAGCCGGCGGCGGTCAGCTGGCACTTCAGTCGCTGCACGATCCCGCGCTCGCGGTCGATGCGCAGGACGGGATTGGCCGAAAGCGGCATTTCGCCGCACAGGTGCTCGTAACCATGAATGCGGGCGATCTCCTCGACCAAATCCTGCTTGCAGCTCACGTCCACGCGCCAGCTGGGCGCCTGCACTTCCCAGGATCCGCCCTGGTCGCGCAGCATGAAGCCCAAGCGCTCCAGGATGGAGACGCAGGTCGCTTCGGGGATGGCGATGCCGGTCAACCATCCCGGGTAGTCCTTGTCCAAGCGGATGGCCGGCGTCAGCGCCGCCCGCGGGTAGACGTCCTGGAAAAAGGCCGGCGCCAGGGGGTGCCCCTGCGAGCGTTCCAGCAGGAGCAGCGCCATTTTCAGGGCCGCCAACGTCGCCCCTGGGTCCATGCCGCGCTCGAAGCGGTAGCTGGCGTCGGTTTTCAAGCCCAGGGAGCGCGCGCCGCTGCGGATGACCACCGGGTCGAAGCAGGCGCTCTCGATAAAGATATGCCGGGTCGCATGGCCGATGCCCGAATCCAGGCCGCCCATGATCCCCGCCAGCGCCAGGGGCTTTCCGGCGTCGGCGATGAGCAGGTGGCCCTCGTCCAGGGCGACCTCGCGCTCGTCCAGCAGCCGCAGCGTCTCGCCCTTGCGGCCGCGGCGCACGCGCACCTGCCCGCCCTGCAAGCGCTCCAGGTCGAAAATATGGAGGGGCTGGCCGCAGGTCATCATCACCAGGTTGGAGGCGTCGACGATGTCATTGATCGGGCGCAGGCCCAAAGAGACGAGCAGCCGCTGCACCTCCGGCGGTGATTCCCTCACCTTCAGGTCGCGGACGATGCAGCCGCTGTAGCGGAGGCAGTCGGCCGGGTCTTCGATATGGATGGCGAATTCAGTTCCTGCAGTGCGCAGCTCGACCGGGGAGAGATCCATGGGAACAAAGCGCAACCGGATGTCCTTGGCCGCGATCTCGCGGGCGACTCCGTAGTGCGAGAGCCAGTCGGGGCGGTTGGGGGTGGTCTCGATGTCCAGCACGATCTCGCCGCCAACCGTCAGCATCTCGGCCGTCTCCAGCCCGATGCCGGCCAGCAGCTCGCGCAGCGCCGCGTCATCCAGGTCGCAGGCGACGAAGCGCTTCAGGTAGTCGAGGTTGATCTTCATGGCGTCACCCGAACTGCCCCAGCAGGCGCAGATCGTTCTCGTAAAGCAGGCGCAGGTCGGGAACGCCGTACTTGACCATGGCCACGCGCTCGACGCCCATGCCGAAAGCGAACCCCGAGTACTCCTCGGGATCGATGTTACAATTGCTCAGGACCTGGGGATGGACCATGCCGCTGCCCAGGATTTCCAGCCAGCCGCTGCCCTTGCAGACCCGGCAATCACTATTCCCGCCGTGGCACAGGAAGCAGCTGATGTCCACTTCGGCCGAGGGTTCGGTGAAAGGGAAATACCCGGGGCGGAAGCGCAGGACGACGTCGGGGCCGTAGAACGACCGGCAGAAGGCCTCCAGCGTCCCCTTCAAGTGGGAGAAATGGATGCCGCGGTCCACCAGCAGCCCCTCCACCTGGTGGAAGCAGGGCGAGTGGGTGGAGTCCGGGTCGTCCTTGCGGAAGGCCTTTCCCGGCGAGATGATCTTCAGTGGCGGCTGATGTTCCAGCATGTAGCGCACCTGCATCGGCGAGGTGTGGGTGCGCAGCAGCAGGTCGTCATGGCCCTCCAGGAAGAAGGTGTCCTGCTCGTCGCGGGCCGGGTGGTGTTCGGGGATGTTCAGCTTGGTGAAGTTGTAGTCCTCCAGCTCGACCTCGGGGCCGTAGGCGATCTCGTAGCCGAGGTTCAGAAAAAGGTCCTCGATCTGCCGCTGGATGTCGGCGATCAAATGGAAATGCCCCAGCGGGAGCTCGGAGGCGGGCAGGGAATAATCGTGCCATTCGCCTGTCCCGGGGCCCTCTCCGCCTCGTTTCTCCTCGTTTTGGACCAGGGCCTTTTCGATGAATTCTTTAAGCTGGTTGATCGCCTGGCCGGCCTGCGGTCTTTCGGCGGCGCTGAATTCCCTGAGCCGAGAAAGGTAACGGCTGATGACGCC
>JAPKZM010000185.1 GCA_026393775.1 Candidatus Aminicenantota bacterium | reverse complement strand
TATCTCCTTATTTTTATTTTTTTTAATTCTTGAGCCAGAGAGGTATTTTTGAACTTCCGCCGGGCCTGCGGCAGCATTTGCTCCAGCTGCCGGTCCGAGTATTCGGGATCGTAGTGAAACAAGAACAGTTTTTTCACCCCGCAACGCTCGGCGTTGCGCACAGCCATGGAAACGGTGCTGTGTCCATAGCCTTGCCTGGGATTTTCGGACTTGGCATAATCGGCGTCCAGGTACTGGCAATCGTGGATCAGGATGTCGGCCCCATGAATGAAATGGCGGATGGAGCCGTCAAAGCCTTCCGGGCTTTCGACATCGGTGGAATACACTACCCGCCGCCCGTCGTGGGCGAGCTGGTAGATGATCACCCCCAGCCGGGGATGGGAATCGTGCTTGATGTAGGAGATCACGATATCGGAACCCAGGCTGATGGAATTTTTCCCGGGGCTCATGTCCAGCGGGAGGAAACTGAGGCCGGCCTTTATGCCTCTCAGGGTGATCGGCGAATAGGGCGGCAGGAAAAGCGCCTCGATGGCCTGCCGCAAACTGCCGCTGGCGCTTTCCTGGCAATGGATGACGATCTCCAGGCGCGGGTTATAGAACGGCTTGAAAAAAGGCAAGCCCTGGATATGATCGATATGCAGGTGAGTCAGGAACAGGTGGATCTTCCCCTTGTTGGCAAAACGCTGGTTCAGGTAGCGCCCGGCCTGGATGATCCCGGTCCCGGCGTCAAAGAGGATTGCCTGGCCGGCGATTTCAAAAAGCAGCGACGCGGTGTTGCCGCCATAGCGCTGCGTGCCTTTGCCGGGGACGGGATAGCTGCCGCGCACGCCATAAAAGGTCAGGGACATTTCACTCTTCATAGTTGATAATTCTTCAAAACCTTGTATACGCAAAACTCACCGCACATGGAACAGGCATCGGTCTGTGAACCGCGCCTTTCCCTGATTTGCCTGAATTTTTGCGGATCGATGCACAGCTTCTCCTGTTCCGCCCAATCCAGACCACAGCGCGCCGCGGCCATGCGCCGGTCCCAGTCCAAGGCGCCATCAAGGCCCTTGGCGATGTCGGCGACATGGGCGGCGATGCGCGAAGCCATAATGCCTTCCCGCACATCCTGGGCATCCGGCAGCCCCAGGTGCTCGGCCGGGGTGACGTAGCATAAAAAATCGGCGCCGGCGGCTCCGGCCACGGCGCTGCCGATGGCGGCGGTCAAATGGTCATACCCTGGGGCCACATCGGTGACCACCGGCCCCAGGACGTAAAAAGGCGCCCCGGCGCAAACTTCTTTCTGCAGCCGAATATTCATTTCGATCTGCTGGAGGGGCAAATGGCCCGGGCCTTCGACCATGACCTGGACGCCGGCCCGGTGCGCCTGCTGGACCAGCTCGCCTAAGGTCAGCAATTCTTCCAGCTGGGCCCAGTCGCTGCCGTCGGCCAGCGCCCCCGGCCGCAACCCATCCCCCAGGGAAAGGGTCACGTCGAATTCTCGGGCGATGGCCAGCAGCTGGTCAAAATGTTCGAAAAATGGGTTTTCCTTGTGATTGTGCAGCATCCAGCCGGTCAGCAGCGAACCGCCGCGCGAAACGATGCCGGCCACGCGTGGCTTCTTTTTCAGTTTTTCGATGGCTTTCAGGGTAAGCCCGGCATGGATGGTCATGAAGTCGACCCCGTCTTCGGCCTGGCGCCGGATATAGTCGAACATTCTCGGGGCTTCCAGGGAAACGAAGGTTTTCCCCTGGCGCGGAACATCGACCATCATCTCGTAGACCGGCACATTGCCGAAAGGAATGGTCGACTGAGCCAGCAGGGCGCGGCGGATCGCGGTGATGTCGCCGCCGGTGCTCAGGTCCATGACCGTATCGCAGCCGCAGTCCAGAACCATCCGCAGTTTTTCTACTTCATCGTCCAGCTCGGCGAAGTCTCCCGAGGTGCCGATGTTGGCGTTGATCTTGGTTTTCAAGCCCCGGCCGATGCCGATGGGCCGCAGGTTCTTGTGGTTGCGGTTGGCGGGAATCACCGCCGTCCCGCCGGCGATAGCTTCGAGCAGCTTTTCGTTTTCCAGCGTTTCCTTGGCGGCGACCGCTTTCATCTCAGCCGTGATGATTCCCTTCTTGGCATTTTCGAGCTGTGTCATCATTCCTCGTTGTCAATAGTATCTTATTTTTGATTGCAAATCAATAGAAAACAACCGCCCGGGGGCGCGTCTTTGTGCTATAATCGGGAAAAGAAACTCCATGGCACGTTCTATTCTAAAACTCGAAGCATCGGCCGGATCCGGCAAGACCTACCGCTTGGCCCTGGAGTATCTCAGCCGCCTGCTGCTGGCATTCGACCGCGCCGGCAAGGCCGCCGGAAATCCGAAACAACAAAGGGAACTTCTTGGCTCGATCCTGGCCATCACCTTCACCGTCAAGGCCGCCCAGGAGATGAAGCGGCGCATCCTGGAAAAGCTGAAGCGCTTCGCCCTCAGCGGCCGCGGGCAAAAGCTGAACGCGGACGATAAAAAGTTTCTAATTCAATTGGCAGGTGAAACTTCCCTGAGCGCTGAAAGGATAATCGAGCTGTCCGGCGACCTGATCGAACTGGTGTTGTGCAGCTACGACGACTTCCACGTCAAAACCATCGACTCGTTGATGAGTGCCATGATCCAGGTCATCGCTCCAGACCTCGACTTGCCCGCCGCTTACGAGACCGCCCTCAACGCCAGGGACGAACTGGAAATCCGCGCTCGCGCCCTTCTGGCAGACCTGGCCGACAGCGAGTGGACGCGTCTAGAGCGAACGCTGACCGACCTCAAAAAACTCGGTTTCGCTAAAGGCTGGAAAACCGATGAGGGACTGGCAGGGAATATAATCGACCTGTTCCACCTGGGCATGAGGCAGGGAATCGCCACTGAGGATACTACCAGGAAAGAACCGCATATTCGGCTCAACTCCGATTTGCATGCTTTCAGGGAAAAATTGGCAAGCCTCTTGAAAATCCTGAACGCCGGGATTGAAAATGTGAATGGTCGAGTTGTAAATAAAAACCTGCTAGAAAGCGCGTCCGCGTTCGCCAGGGAAGAAAATGGCCTCTATCAACTGGATCAATTACTGACGCGGGCCTTCTTCAAAAAATCGGATCCTAATGAACTTTTGAAAAAAACCGCGCCCGGGCCCTACGCTGAAAAACTGCGCGCCGCTTATGAACCGCTGCATGCATCCCAACAGGCGATAGTCCTGGATCTTAGTGTCTGCAAAACCTTCCCTTACACTGAATTTTTCCCTGATTTCATCCAGGCATGGCACGAAGGCAAAGACACGCTATTCCTGGAGGAATTCAGCCAGACCCTGGCCGGTTGCTTCGCCGCATGGGGAAAAAACGGCTTCCCCTATCTCTACTTGAAAATGTCGGACCGCTTCACCCATTTTCTGTTCGACGAGTTCCAGGATACATCGACCCTGCAGTTCAAGGCTCTCGCCCCGCTCATCGACGAGGTGCTGTCGCGGGACAGGGAATCCTCGCTTTTCATCGTCGGCGATCGCAAGCAGGCCATCTATCGCTGGCGCGGTGGCAACAGCGAACTCATGGCGGAAGACACACTTAAAGAAGAGATCCCGGCCATCGGCAACCGGGAGGAAAAGGGATTCTCGCGCACCCTCGCTGCGAATTGGCGCAGCAGTGAAGAAATCGTCAAATTCAACAATCAGTTCTGGGCAGCCAGTGCAATTTCCCAAGTCGCAGCGGAACCCGAAATCCAGAAAGCACAGGGCAGGGATGGCGGCTACGTGGAGCTGTCCCTCCATGAGGATGCCCGCGAAACCGGAGCAGAGGAAGCGGATGCGGCCGGGGATAAGGAAGAGGGCGGCTACTCCATGAGCGGTCAGCAGTTGTTGGAAATCGAAAACATCATCGCCAAGCTCGATCAAAACGGCTATACGCACTCGGAGATTGCCGTCCTGGTGCGCAAGAATATCCAGGTCCGCGATATCATCCGCCACCTGAACCGGGAAGGGATCAGCACCCTCTCCGACCAGTCCCTGCTGCTGAGCGCCAATCCCAGGGTCAACGAGATCATCGCCTTTCTCGGATTCCTCGATTATCCTCCCGCCGACTTGTATTTCCACGCCTTCGTCAATGGCGAAATCTTCCAGGCCGAGGCCACGAAAAGATATGCCGACGAAATGGCTGCTTTTTCCGAAGAAGTTTTCATCAATCGCCGGGAGCCCGCCTACAAGTTGTTCCAGCAAAAATTCCCAGGCAGCTGGTCCGGGCTGGTCGAACCGTTTTTCCAGGCGGTCGGCTTCTTGCCGCC
>JAPKZM010000145.1 GCA_026393775.1 Candidatus Aminicenantota bacterium | reverse complement strand
CGGTACCGGCTTGATCGTGATCTCCCTGTCGCTGAGGTCGATGTGCAGGGTGCGGTCGTTGTAGCCCTTGAGCACCGGCTTCAGTTCATAGGTGAACTCTTTAAGTATTTTATGGGCTTTTCTGATTTTTTCAATGTCGTGTTTTGTTTCAACGGGACTCATAGCTCATTTCTCCTTGATTTCGATCTTCAGGGCGCTCGTTGGGCACTCTTTGACGCAGGCGTCGCAGGCGATGCACTTGAAAGGCGCCAGTCCGCCGTGAACCGTCATCATGGTCGAGGTGGGGCAGACGGCCACGCAGGCCAGGCAATTGATGCACAGGCTCTTGTTGAGCATCACCACGCCCTGCTTGCTGACGGTCAGGGCCATGGTCGGGCACTCGGACACGCAGTCCCGGCACTGGTCGCAGACGGTCAGTGCGAAAGTGTTTTTGCCGGCGGCAGTTACCTTGATGGCCGATTTTTCCGGGTTGTCTTCCTTGAAATAAAGTTTGGCGCAGACGCTCATGCAGACGTTGCAGCCGTTGCATTTTTCGGGATAGGTTTTCAGGTATTTCATGCGCTTGGCAACTCCTCCTATTTTTTATCCATGGTCAGTAAAAGTTCGATTTTTTGCACGGGCTGGGGGATCTTGTCCAGCGACTGCACCGCCCCCAGCACCACGTTGGCGATGATGTTGCTCACGAAGGGATTCAAGGCGATCATCTGCCCGTTGACCTTGAGCTCAATGGTGTTTTTCATGATAGCCCTCCATAAAGGCGGTAATTTCAACGATCTGGTCGGGATGAAAGCAGGGCAGGCCGGGGGCGCATTTTTCATTGCTTACCAATGCCACGAGTTCGGCCTGCGGGAATTTAAGCGTTTTTTCCCCTTTCGGGTCCTTGATCTCGATCACCGGAATTCCGGTCTGGTAAAGGCCTTCCAGCAGCACGATATCGTCCGCCTGCAGCCGCGCCTCCAGGTCTTGCAGCAGTTCCCGCGGGTCGTTGAGAGGGGTCATGCGCAGCAGCTCCTTTTGGGCGACCAGGAAGACCTCGTCGGCCCCGGCGCGCAGGAACTGGGCCGTGTCCTTGGCCTCGGGCTGCAGCGCGTACGCTTCGGGAGCGTTCTTGACGGCGATGACGCGGCGCTGCCTGACCTTGAAGCTTTTGATCAGGCGGGTGATGAGCAAGGTCTTGCCGCTACCCGACCAACCGGCGATGGAAAAGATTTTCATGGCGGTTTATATTAAACCAGTTGCCTGCATTAGTCAATGAAAAAACCGCTTCTTTGCGCGGGTGCTTTTCCGGTTCCGAACGGGCGGCTATTTACTAATCAGCGCGCTTCCATTATAATCAAAGGGATGAGAATTTTTTTCGGAATCCGGTTGGCTGACGCGGCTAGGGAAAGCATTGCCCGGGAACTACTGCCCTTTAAAAAAATCCCCGCTGCCATACGCTGGACCGAGAGCCGCAACATCCACCTGACCCTAAAATTCATCGGCGAAGTACCCGAAGCGGTGCCGGGACGAATGGCCGTAGCGCTGCGGGGCGCAAAAATAACCGTGCCGCCATTTTCCTTCAGGATCGTCGGTTTCGGCAAATTCCCCGCTGGCGCCGGCCTGCATATCTTCTGGGCAGGTTTGGCTGAATCCGCGCCGCTGCGGGCATTATTCGACTGGATCGAAAACGCGCTCGCCCCCTTGGGGATCGCCAAGGAGGATCGTCCCTTTAGCCCGCACATCACCCTGGGGCGGAACAAATCGCCTGGAGATTTCAAAGAACTTTTCGCGCTTCTGACCGAAAAGTGCGATCTTTTCCTGGCCGAATGTCCGGCGTCATCCTTCCAACTTTTCAGCAGCCAGCTTACCCCGGCCGGTCCGCTCTACAAGGTTTTAGAGGAGTTTCCCCTTGAGCAGCCATGAAATCTCGTTCCTAGTCCTTTCCTATCTGTTGGGCTCCATCCCCTTCGGCTACCTGGTCTTTTATTTCACTGAAGGCAAGGACATCCGCAGCCTGGGTAGCGGCAACATCGGGGCAACCAACGTGCTGCGCAGCAAGGGCAAACTGGCCGGATCGCTGACCCTGGCCCTGGATGTCCTGAAAGGCGCCCTGCCGGTGCTGTACGGCCGCGCACATTTCGATTTACCCTGGTTCGTGCTGCTCGGCGCCCTGGCCGTGCTGCTGGGCCACATTTTCCCGGTTTTCCTGAAGTTCCGCGGCGGCAAGGGGGTCGCTTCCTTGGTCGGCATTTTCCTGGTATTTTATTTTCCCGCCCTGCTCGTTTTCTTGGCGGTTTTTTTTATCGTCCTCAGATTGACCCGTTATGTGTCCCTGGCGTCCCTGCTGGCGACCACGGCGTTGTTTTTCTGCATCTTGTTCACCCAGGTGGCCGAAGCGTCGATGGTGGTCTTCGCCATGCTGCTGCTGATCGTGTTCCGGCATCGCGCTAATATTCAGCGCCTGCTGGCGGGTAATGAAAACAAGTTCAGTTTGAAGAAAAATGGATAACATCCTGGTCATCGGCGGCGGCTCCTGGGGCACGGCCTTCGCCGACTATCTGGCCCGGCTCGGCAAAAAGGTGAAGCTCTGGGTGCGGGAGAAGGAAGTCATCGACGCCATCCTCAAGCAACGGGAGAACTCGGTCTTTCTGCCCGGCATCCCGCTGGCCGCGGAACTGGAACCGGTGACCGACCTGGAGGCGGAAGTGGGCCGGGCGAAAACGCTGATCCTGGCCGTGCCTTCCAAGTTCATCCGCGCCGTGATGCAGCGCGTCAAAGATGCGCGCCCGGACAAGCAGACGCTGATCAATCTGTCCAAGGGCTTCGAATCGGATTCGCTCAAGACCATGTCGGAGGTCGCGGTGGAGGTTTTCGGCCCCGGCATCGCGGCATGCTGGAGCACCCTGTCCGGCCCCTCGTTTGCCCGCGAACTGGCCGGCCAGCACCCGACGGCCCTGGTCGCCGCGTCCGTCAACGATGCGCTGCTCAAGAAAATCCAGAACGGTTTTTCTTCCGCGATCCTGCGCATCTACCGCACCGATGACCTGAAGGGGCTGGAAGTCGCCGGTTCGCTGAAGAACGTGATGGCCATCGCGGCCGGGATGATCAACGGGCTCGGCTACGGCTATAATACCACGGCGGCGCTGGTGGCCCGGGCCAACATGGAAATATCCCGGCTGGGGCTCAGGCTGGGCGCCCGTGCCGAAACCTTCTGGGGATTGGGCGGCATCGGCGACCTGATGCTGACCTGCTTCGGCAGCCTGTCGCGCAATTTTCAATTGGGCCGGAAAATAGCCCTGGGCGAGTCGTTGGCCGTCGCCGAGAAATCGACGCCCATGGTGGCCGAGGGGGTGGAAACCACCAAGGCGGTCAATCACCTGGCGCAAACGCTGGCCATCGACATGCCCATTTCCCAGGGGGTCTACCAGGTGCTTTTTGCCGGCCAGGATGCGCGGAAAATCATCCGCGAATTGATGCAAAGGAGTTTAAAGAGCGAATGGAATATAAATTAGAATATCTGGTGGATGATGAACGGAAGGTGTTCTACCTGACCAAGGAGAAAGTGCTGATCGGCAAGCTCCCAGAAAACGACATCGAATTGAAGGACAACACGGTTTCCCGCCAGCACTGCCAGCTGCAACGGGCCGGGAAAAGTTTTAAGCTGTCCGACCTGAAGAGTACCAACGGCTGCTTCGTCAATGGCCAGCGGGTTCAGCACAAGGTCCTTGAAGTCGGCGACAAGATCACCGTCGGCCGGACCGTCATCAGTTTTCTGACCGTCAGCAAAGAGGAAAGTTACCGCGACTCCAGCGATCAGAAGATTTCCCTGATGGTGCCCATCGAACAGCTGCTGCAAGGGGAAATGAAGCCGAAGCTGAAAAGCGCGGAACCCAGTTTCCTGGCTTCCCTGACCGAACTGGGCAAGAGCTTGATCGCCTCGCAGAACATCGACGACAGCTTCCAGAAGCTCGGCGACCTTATTTTCAAGTTCGTCCATCCGGAAAAGATTTTCATTTTTTACTATGACGACAAGCAGAACGACATCCACCTCAAGTACACCTACGCGCAACAGGGCAAGAAAGACGATATCGTCAATATCTCCAAGACCATCGCCTTGAAAGCCATTCATGAAAAAGTCGCCATCCTCTCCTCCAACACCCGCAACGATTCGCGCTTCGACAGTTCCAAGAGCATCTTCATCTACGGCATCACCTCGGCAATCTCGGTCCCCATCTGGGCCAAGGACTCCATCTATGGGCTGATCTATGTCGATACTTCGAGCATCGCGCAGGTTTTCAGCGAAAAGGACCTGGAGATCATGTCCATTATCGCCAATTTCGCCGGTTTCTCCATCGAAGGGATCAACAGCCAGGAAAAATTGAACCGCGAGCGCAGGCTGCGTTCGCGACTGGAAAGGTATCATTCGCCGGCCGTGGTTTCCCGGCTGATGGAATTCCAGGACACCAATACCGGCGAGGTCATGCCCTACCGGGAATCGGAAGCCACGGTCCTTTTCATGGACATCGTCAAGTTCACCTCGCGGGCGGAAAAAATGACCCCCATCGAAGTGGGCATCTTCCTGAACAATTTTTTTACCGAAATGACCGAGATCATCTTCAAGAACAACGGCACCTTGGACAAGTTCATCGGCGACGCCATCATGGCTCTATTCGGCATTCCCTTGGAATTTTCCAACCACGCTGACCTGGCCCTGGTCACGGCCCTGGAAATGATGAAAAAATTGCAGGATATCAACAGCCAGATGACAGCCGAAAACAAGATCCATGTTCGCATCGGCATCCATTCCGGCAAATTGATCTCCGGGGATTTCGGCTCGCCCAAGCGGCTGGATTACACGGTTTTGGGAAACACCGTGAACATCGCTTCGCGCCTGGAATCGTCCGTGGCCGGAACCGATGAAATCATCGTGGCCGAGCCGACCTATCTGGCCACCAGTTCCAAATTCGATTTTGAACTGCTGGGAGAAAAAAAATTGCACGGCATATCCAAGCCGGTCAATGTATACCGAGTGCTGGGGAAAAAGGGGGACAAATGAGTAAAAATTGCTTTTGCCTGGGTGTGATCCTTCTGTTGCTGGCCTGCGGCGGCGGCCAGCCGCGCACGTCTCCCGGCCAGCCGGAGCCCGATTCCGCCGAATACCTGGCCAATCAGGGCGTCGGCTATCTGAACGCAGGTCAGCTGGATCTGGCGGAGAAATCCCTGCAGCAGGCGCTGAAGAAAAAACCGCAGCTGGTCCCGGCCCTGCATGCCCTGGGGTTGGTCTACATGTACCGCCGCGATTTCGCCAGAGCCATCGACACGCTCAACCGGCTGCTCCTGGTCAGCCCCAAGTTTTATGACGCCTACAACCTGCTGGGCACCATTTACACTGAACAGCGCAATTACCAGCAAGCCAAGGAAAAGCTGCTGCTGGCCGCCAACGCCGAGGATTACCTGACCCCGGAGTACGCGTTTGCCAACCTGGCCGTGCTGGAGATCAAATTTGAAAAATACGACGCGGCCCTGCGCTACACGGAAAAAGGCCTGTTCCTGAACCGCCGCTTCGCTCCGCTCTACAACGTGAAGGGCCTGGCCCTGGAAAATATGAAGGAGTTCGCCCAGGCCATGGAGAATTACGACAAAGCATTGGCCTTGCTCAATCGCCCCGATTCCAGCTACCTGATCAACAGCGCCCGGGTCGCGGCCCAGTTGGGGGACAAGAAAAAGGCCCTGAACAACCTAGAGCTGGCGATGGGCAACACCCAGGATGCAGCGCAAAAAGCGGAGATCATGAAAATGATCCGCCAGCTCGATGGCGGCTAAGGCGATCCATTGGACATACTTTCACTATGATTTCAACCAGTCTGTAAGTAGTTGAAATCATCTAGTGAAAGTATACCATCACTAGATGTTTTCAGCAGATGTCCGAGTTGGCTGAAAACATAGTGATGGTAGACAAACCAGGTCCGCCAAGGTCGGCGGATGGTTTGTGCTGGTTGACTTCCTTGCCGTTTGTTTTTATAATGAGCGGCCGGCAAACCGGACATGCCGTTGCGTTCCAAGGAGGCCGAATGAAAAAATATGTATGCAGTATTTGCGGTTATGTGTACAATCCCGCCGATGGGGATTCCGATTCCGGAGTCCCGGCCGGGACCGCCTTCGAAGATCTTCCCGAAGACTGGGTGTGTCCGGTCTGCGGAGCCGCGAAGGACGCTTTTGAAGTGATGGAGTGAACGGACCCTTCCCGTTCATTTTTCGCTTTGTCGGCGAAAAAATCGATTGGACCGGAACGATGGCTTGAATTGGAGATGACATGGCAGTTATACAAATCAAAAAAGGCATCCACTGGGTGGGCGCGATCGATTGGGACCGCCGTCTTTTCGACGAACTGATCCCCTTGCCCGACGGAACGACCTACAACGCCTACCTGGTCGAAGGCAGTGAAAAAACCGCTTTGATCGACACGGTCGATCCGAGCAAGACCGGGGAGTTGCTCGAGCACCTGCAGGAATTGGGCGTGCGGCGCCTCGACTATATCGTCGCCAACCACGCCGAGCAGGACCATTCCGGTTCCATCCCCGAGGTGCTGGCGATCTATCCCGAGGCCGTGGTGGTGACCAACGAAAAATGCAAGGCCATGCTGATCGACCTGCTGCCGATTGCGGAAGACCGTTTTCAAACCGTGGCCGACGGCGCCAGCCTCGACCTGGGCGGCAGGACGTTGGAATTCATTCTGGCGCCCTGGGTCCATTGGCCCGAAACCATGCTGACCTATCTGCGCGAGGAAAAGGTTCTTTTTTCCTGCGACTTCCTCGGCTCGCACCTGGCCCAGAGTGAACTGTTGCTTTGGGACGAGAACCATGTCTATCAGTCGGCCAAGCGTTATTTCGCCGAGATCATGATGCCGTTCCGCCACCTGATTCCCAAATACCTGCAGCGGCTGAGGACGCTCGCTCCGGATGTCATCGCCCCCAGCCACGGAGTGGTCTACCCGCACCCCGAGTTCATCCTCAAGGCGTACGAGGAATGGACGGCCGACAAGGTGCGCAACCGGGTGCTGATCCCGTTCGTTTCCATGCACGGCAGTACTCGGGAAATGGTCGAGTACCTGACCGGCGCCCTGATGCGGAAGAACATTTCCGTGTTCCCCTGCAACGTGATTCGCGCCGATATCGGCGAGCTGGCCAAGGAGCTGGTCGACGCCGCCACGGTGATTATCGCATCGCCGACGGTCCTGAGCGGGCCGCATCCGGCCATTTTGTATGTCGCCTACCTGGCCAACGCCCTGCGGGCGAAATTCAAGTTCGCTTCGATCATCGGTTCCTTCGGCTGGGGCGGCCGCATGCTGGAGATCCTGCAGGCCCAATTGGCCAACGTCAAGGCCGAGATCCTGGAACCGGTCATGGTCAAGGGCTTTCCGCGGCCGGCTGACTACCAGGCCCTAGACAAATTGGCGGCAGCCATCGCCGAGAAGCACCGGGGCATCGGTATTCTGACCTGAGGGGCCGTCCACCTTGCCCGGCATCGGATTTAAGTGTAAAATAGATCGGTCGTATGACCGCGATGTAAAAAAATTATTTGCAAAAAGGAGATGAAAATGAAAAAATTTTTATTGGGCCCGATAGGGATACTGATCGGTTTGGTCGTGATCGTAGCCATTTGGGCGATAAGCTCTTACAATGGCCTGGTTGCCCTCGACCAGAAAGCCCTTTCGCAATGGGGACAGGTGGAGAACGCCTACCAGCGCCGAGCCGATCTTATTCCCAACCTGGTGGAGACCGTCAAAGGCGCGGCCGCCTTTGAAAAGGACACATTCACTGCGGTGACCGAGGCCCGGGCCAAGGTCGGCCAGATCAACCTGGGAAGCAACCCGGCCAGCGATCCCGAGGCCTTTGCCAAGTTCCAACAGGCCCAGGACGGGCTGTCTTCGGCCCTGTCGCGGCTGATGGTCGTGGTGGAAAAATATCCCGATCTCAAGGCCACGCAGAACTTCCGCGACCTGCAGGTCCAGCTGGAAAGTACCGAGAACCGCATCACCGTGGAGCGCATGCGCTTCAACGAAACGGCTCAGGCCTTCAACACCAAGAGGATGAGTTTCCCGACCGTTATTATTGCCAATTTCATGGGCAAGCGCTTCCTGGAAAAGACATATTTCAAAGCCCAGGCCGGGGCCGAAACCGCACCCAAGGTCAGTTTCAAGTAAGTGAAACTGCGGAAATTATTTCCCGCGATCCTGGCCGGGGCACTGCTGCTCCTGGCCTTTGGATCCCGCACCAGGGCCGAAGTCGGCACGCCCATCCCGCCGGCGCCTGACCGCTGGCTGACCGATACGGCCAGTTTTCTCTCGGCCGGAACCGCCGCCGAAATCGATGCCCGGCTGGAGCAATATGAACGGACCAGCGGCCACCAGATCATCGTCTATATCGGCAGCACTACCGGTGGAGTCCCGATCGAGGATTGGGCGGTCAAGGCATTCGAATCGTGGAAGGTCGGCCGCAAGGGCCTCGATGACGGCGTGGTTCTTTTCATCATGTCCGCTGACCAGCGATTGCGCATCGAGGTGGGCTACGGCCTGGAAGCCCAGGTTCCGGACGCCTTGGCCGGACGCATCATCAACGATGACATGGCGCCGAAGCTGCAAGGCGGGGACAATGACGGTGCCGTGCGCGCCGCGGTCGAGCGCCTCATTTCAATCATTTCCGGAAATGGCGCAGCGGAGGGCCGGGAAGGCGAACCCCAGGCGCCGGTTAAACTGACTTGGATGCAGAAGATCATCATCGGGATCATCATCTTCGGTTTCTTGATCCTGCTGCTGACCAATCCCTCCCTGGCCTTCTACCTGTTGTTTTCCATCCTGTCGGGCGGCCGCGGCGGCGGTGGCGGCGGTTGGTCTGGCGGCGGCGGGCGCTCCGGCGGCGGCGGCGCCTCCGGGTCGTGGTAGGGAGGCAGCCATGAAATTCTTGAGCCAGCACAAGTTGCTCCAGATCATCGACGACGACCGCATCAAGGCGGCCATTATCGCGGCCGAAAAACAGACCTCCGGCGAGATCCGCGTTTCGGTCGCGCGCTTTTTCTGGGGCAATGTCCGGCGCGCGGCTGAAAAAGCGTTCACGCGCATGGGCATGCGCGCCACCCGCGACCGCAACGGCATCCTGTTCTTCATCGTCCCTTCCCGGCACGCCTTTGCCATCATCGGCGACGAGGGCATTCACCAAAAAGTAGGCCAGGATTTCTGGAATGAACTGGTGGTCAGCATAGCCAAAGATTTTCTGGCCGGGAAGTTCAATGAGGGCTTGCTCCTCGGCATCGCCGAGTGCGGCCGCCTGCTAGCCGTCCACTTCCCCTACCAGGGCGAAAAGGACGTCAACGAGCTCCCCGACGACATAGACCACGGCGAAAAGGAATAATGGGTAGGGGCGATCCACTTCGGTGGCAGACAAATCATATCCGCCGAAGGTCGGTGGATGATTTGTGCTGCCCGCCGGATCGCCCCTACGAAAAAAGGAAATCAATTACGATCCTGCAGGTGATCACGGGAAGAACTCGTCGTGGACGGCGCGCACGGCGCGGTCCAGATCTGGACGCTTGACCAGGAAGTAGCAAGCCACAGGTGAGGCGCCGGCGGCGGCCATTTCGACGTTGATCTTCTCGCGGGCCACCGCGCTGAATATCCTGGCGTAGATCCCCTCCTTTTCCATGATCTTGTCGCCGACCACCCCGACCAGGGCGAAATGCTCCTCGAGCTCGATCCTCTTGATGACGCCGTTGGCCATGGCTTTGAGCCGCTGCAGGCTGCGGCGGCCGTCGCCCGGGTCAAGAAGCAGATTGATGCAGGTGTGCGAGGTGAGAACCGAATAGATGTTGATGCTCGCGGCTGCCAGAAGCGAGCTGATGCCGGCAAGCAGCCCCGGCTTGGAGCCGATGCCGGCGCCGTGGACACGGATATTGGCCAGACTCCGATTGGCGGTGATGCTGGCCACGGCCTCCTCACGCTCCGATCTCCCGGCGACGATCTCACTGCCCGGGCTTTCCGGCCGCTTCAGGTTGCGGATGAACACCCGGGCTTTCGTTCCGGCCAGCGGTTCGATGGTGCGCGGGTGGAGGATCTGGGCGCCGAAATAAGAAAGCTCTGCGGCCTCGGCGAACGAGATGCGCTCCAGGCGTCGCGCCGTCGGCACCAGCGACGGGTCGGCGCTCATGAATCCGTCGACGTCCTTCCAGATCTCCAGGCAGGCGGCGTTGAGGGCATAGGTGACCGCGGCTGCGCTGTAATCGGAACCGTTGCGGCCGAGCAGGGTGATCGCCCCGCCGGCGCCGCGGCCGAAAAAACCGCTGATAACCGGAATGACGCCGTCGTGGATTAGCGGTTTAACCCTGTTGGTGAAGTTTTTCCGGGTGCGCTCGCGGTCGATGCTGGCATTCTCGAAATTGTCATCGGTGCAAATGCCGATGAGGTGGGCATCCAGGGCCTTGGCTTTCCGGCCCCGGCTGACCAGCAGGCCGGCCAGCAGCCGCGCCGCCAGCCGCTCGCCGCAACTGAGCAGCCTGGCCCTCACCGCCGGTGTCAGGTCGCCGTGAAAGGCGATGCCGGTCAGCAGCCGTCGTACCTGGGTCAGTTGCGAATGGACCGTTGCCAGCAGGCGCTGCTTCTCCCGGCCGGGCAAAAGAATGGCATCGATGATCAGCCGATGTTTCTGAATTAAACGGGCCAGAATGCCCGGAATGTTTTTTTCGCTGCGCTTGGACTGTTCGATGGCCGCCAGCAGCTGCTCGGTGACGCCGGAGACCGCGGAAACGACAATGGCGGTTTGCTTTTGCCGGCCGATGATTTCGCTTACTTTTAAAAAAGCGGGTCCGTCCTGCAGGCAGCCGCCGCCGAATTTCATTACCTTGATCATCTCAATTTCCCCGGAGCAGATTTGTTTTCAACGCCAGCTCGGCATTCAGCACGCAGCCCCCGGCCGCTCCGCGCACCGTGTTATGCACCAGCAGGAAGAAACTGCAGCGGTTTCCCGAGCTGCGCACGCGTCCCACGCTGACCGCCATGCCCCTGGCTCTTTCCGGCTCGCCGGCTTGAACGTCAAGAAGCGGCTGGGGCCGGTCTTCGTTTCCTTGCAGCAGCAACGGCCGCCGCGGCGCGGTCGGCAGGGCCATTCGCTGCGGTTGGGCTCTGAATCCCGAAAATGCCGCCGCTATCGCTTCCGCCCCGACCGGCCCGGGAAATTCCACGGTGACGCTCAGCAAGTGGCCGTTGCGCACCGGCACGCGGCTGCAGGAGGGATAGATCTCCAGCTCATGGTCCTGGATCCGTTCCCCGGTCCGCGTGCCCAGTATTTTTCTGGTTTCGCGCTCAATCTTCTCCTCTTCATTGTCGATGTACGGGATCACGTTGCCCAGGATGTCCCAGGCGGCGACGCCGCGCTGCCCGGCTCCGGAAATGGCCTGGAAGGTGGTGACCACGACGGCGCGCAAGGAGAAAACGGTCAACGGCTTCAAGGCCATGGCCAGCCCCGCCACCGAGCAGTTGGAATTGGTGACGATGAAACCGCCGTGGAATTCCCGCACTTGCACCCTGGCCAGCTCCAGGTGATCGGCATTGGCCTCCGGGACCAGCAGCGGTACTTGGGCGTCCAGGCGGTGCGAACTGGCGTTGCTGAAGACCGCCAGGCCGTTGCGGCGCAGCTCAAGCTCCAGATCGCCGGCGACGGCCGCCGGGAGGGCGGAAAAGGCGACGCGGGCCCCGCTTTCGATCACGGCCGCAGCCGCGGTTTTCCGGATCACCAGGGAGCCGGTTTTTTCGCTGACGTTTGGCTCGGACCCGTGGGCGATGGCCTCGCCGTACTGCTTCCCCTGGGAACTGGGCGATGCGGTCACGCATGACAACTCGAAATAGGGGTGATCGTCCAGCAGCCGGGCGAATTGACGGCCGACCAGGCCGTTGCATCCCAATATGGCGACTTTGATCTTTTTCATGTTTTCCTCCTAGCCCAGCAAGGCTGCGAAGTCCCCGGCCAAGGGGGGATAAGAGCCTTAGACAGCAAATTCAAAATTTGTTCTAAAAAGCTGACAATTTTAGAATTTGCCATAAGGCTCTAACCGTGACTGACGAGTTGCGCTGCCACTGGAGCGCGCACGATTTCCGGCAACTCGCCGCCTATTCCCAGGCGGTCGTCGGCGACGACCAGCAACCCCTCGACTCCCTCTGTCAGCGTGCGCCGGATGGCCGCCGCGATCGCTTGCGGCGTCCTGGCCTTGACCCGGTTGCCGAGGGCGGTAGCCATGGCGTCGGCCAGGTAGCCGTCGCCGGCGATAACGGTGGCGGCGTCGGCGCGGCCGAATGACAGGGAATGGCCGAAGGTTCCCGACGAGGTGCAGACGGAAAAAATGTCGGACCGCGGTGGGAAGCACAGGGCGATATCCCGGATCCTGGCCGGGCCGGTGAAAATGCCGATGCGCACCGGCCGGTCGATAAAGAGCACGATATCCCCGCCGTTGTCCACGATCGCGTAAGGGGCGCCGGCTGCGACCAGGGCTTCGACCGTATCCTGGGCGATGGCCCCGGCCACTGCGGCCATGGGGCCTACGTTGGCGCGGGCCGCGGCCGCGGCCATGCGCTGGATGACCGTCGGTGCCCCGGCTTCGACCTGGAGCGGCTGCAACGTGGTGCGGAAATCGGGACGGCGGGCGATGTAGGCCTCGATGGCGCTCCGGGTGGCGGCGATCGTATGTTCCGCCAAGGCCATGAAGTGTTCGGCCGCGAGCACGGTGGCGAAGGTCTCCCTCAGGCGCAGCCGGTGCCGGGCAATGTCAGGATTCATTTTTATTAAAGACAATGGCATTCCGGGGGCAGACTTGCTTGCACTGGCCGCATTGGTTGCAGCGTTCCAGTTCGGCGGTCACTTGCCAGTCGGAGTCATGGCGATAGACTCGCTGCGGGCAGATGGCGAGGCATTGGCCGCAGGAGATGCACAGCCGTTCGTTCCAGGAGATGAGAGGGGTGGCGTTCCGCTCCGAAACTTGCTGGTAACGGCGGTAGAACTGAGCCGGCCGCGCTTGGGGCTCAAGCTGGCTCAGGGGATGCGCCGAGCCCTGGGCAGGTATCGCGGCGGCCGGTTCGCTTAAAAAAAAGCTGCCTCCCTCGATCCACTTTTTCAAGGTCAAGGCCACCTGCCTGGATTTACTGTAGCTGACCAACGGCGCCGTTGGAACGTCGCGCCCGGCGATGCGCACCATCCCCGATTTCAATTGCTGATAGTTGCAGCGGCCCAGCACTGGCCGGGAGCGCGCGGGGATCGAGTAATCGATGACATCGGTTTCGATCTCGCGGTCGCTGATGCCGGCGTTTTGGGCTATGCGGGCGTCGAGAACCGGGATGGGGATGCCGATGCCGACGTACAAGGAACTTCCGTAACCGTGGAACAGCGCCGCTTTGAGGAATTCCACCGACATCCCCTTCAGGTCGCCCTGGACCATCAAGGTGGCCAGGCGGGCGGCGGGATCGTGCTGCGTGCCGGAACCGGTGATGTAACCGATGCCGCCGCCGAGGAAGACGCGCGTACCGATGCCAATGGCGGAATAGTCGGGGTCGTTCATTAGCGGCGATAGTTCACCGGCCCCGGAAAAATTGACGTTGCCGCAGCCGGGCAGGAGCTTACCCATGTAGGTGTGCAAGGTCCGGGGCCCGGAGTTGGCGGCGGCGTTGTAACGCTGATAGGCGTTGCGCGGATTGCTCATGATGGCCTGGTTCAGGTCGGCCAGGGTGATCTCCGTGATCAATTCTTTACGTGGATAGCAGTCGCTGCCGTAGGAGACGGCCCGCAGCACGACCGGCTTACCCAGCAGCAGGTCTTCGATGACATGGGCGCCGGCGTACTCCATACCCAGGGTCTCGGAAGCTTGCGTGACGCCCAGATAGGCATCGACGGCGGCCACACCGGCGTAGGCTTCGACATCGTTGAGCCAGACGCGCGACATTTTCATCGGCGGGTCTGAATGGCCGAAATTCAACCAGACCCCGGACGAACACATGGCGCCGAACGTCCCGGTGGTGACCACGTCGACTTGGGCCGCGGCCTGTTCGGCGCCCAGCTGTTTGACGATCCGGGTCATCTCGTCGGCCGCGACCACGCGCACGGTCCGCTTTTTGATTTTTTCGTTGATCTCGCGAATGCTTTTGGGCATGATCATCCTCCGTTGAATTTGGATTTTTTGTTTTGGAGAAGCGGGGTGTCCCGGTCCGGCGCTTTTAAGTTAAAAGCACCCGGCCCGGGCCAGGCATGATCATGATGTGCTTAAAAAAAGATTTGTTGCACATGGCAGTAGAGCGGAAGGATACAATAAATCATGGAGCATGTCAACCGGCACGCAGAAAATATTTTGTCGGAACGACGGCGGCACGGTTGATTTCCGCCGGCATTGTGCTATAAGTAATCGGTAAAATAGAAGGAGTGGAAAAGTGTTCACCCGGGCATTGCTTAAGAAACCCTGTCGCAACCTGATCCGCGGCTTGTCCAGCGCCGGGCTGGGCGGTTGCGCCCGTCCCCTTGGAGGGCTGGGCGGTTACGCTCGTCCTCGGCGGTCATCACCCGTCCTGGAGCTCCCAGCCGCAGGGGAGAGGAAGACGCCGTAGCCGCGGCGTTGGCGAAGTTCGTTGACCGGTTGGAACATATCACCGCCCCGGGGACCCTGGAAGGGGGCGATGTGCTGCGCGGCGAAAACCATTTTTTCATCGGCATCTCGGCCAGGACCAACGAGGCCGGGGCCCGGCAGCTGGCCGTTATTTTGAAAAAAAACGGCTATGTGGCGACCCTGGTGCCTCTGCGGCATGTCCTGCATTTGAAAACCGGAATCGCCTATTTACAAAAGAATCGTCTGCTGGCCTGCGGCGAATTCCTCGGCCACACCCCCAAGGGAACGGGCGTAACCGCCCTGCCCCACGGGGGGACGGGCGCAAACGCCCTGCCCCACAAGGGGACGGGCGCAAACGCCCTGCCGCCTTTCTCGTCCTTCAAAATCATCCCAGTGCCTGTTGGCGAGGAGTACGCAGCCAATTCGCTGTGGATCAACGGCCACGTCCTGGTCCCGGCCGGCTTTCCCATGACAAAAAAAGCCATTGAAAGATCCGGGTATGAAACCGTCCCCGTCGATGTCTCCGAATTCCGCAAGCTGGACGGTGGTCTGAGCTGTCTATCGCTGCGCTTTTAGTCCGACTGCCTTTTTTGCCGGAGAGGGTTTGCCGGCGCCGGTTTTCTTCCCCGTCCGCCATGATGAATCCTATACAAGCGGGCGGATTGTTGCTATAATCCGAACCAGGAGCGACGCCATGATAGACAGGTACGAGGCGGCTGAAATTGCCGGCATCTGGAGCGAAGAGAACAAGTACCGCAAGTGGCTGGAAGTCGAACTGGCGATCACCGAGGCCTGGGCCGAGATGGGCGGCGTTCCGGCCGCGAGCCTGAAGCGCATCAGGGAAAAAGCCGCCGTCGACCCGGCCCGCATCCGCGAGATTGAAAAAAAAGTAAAGCATGACGTCATCGCTTTCCTGACTTGTCTGGAGGAATCCATCGGCAAGGATTCCGCTTACGTACACAAGGGCATCACCTCCTACGACGTGGTCGATACGGCGTTCTCGCTGCTCATTCAGGAATCCCTGGCCATCGTCCTGGCCCGGGTCGCGGTCTTGAAAAAAATTCTTCTGGAAAAGGCCTTCGCCTACAAGGACCTGCCGGCTATCGGGCGCACCCATGGCATCCATGCCGAGCCGATCGCTTTCGGCTGCAAGTTCCTGATTTGGCATGACGAGATGGAACGCAACCGCGAGCGGCTGCTCCGGGCCAAGGCGATCACCGCGGTGGGCAAAATATCGGGTTCCGTCGGCACCTATATCCATTTTCCGCCGGCCGGGGAGGAGCGGGCGCTGCAAAAACTGGGCTTGAAGCCTTGCCGGGTCTCCTCGCAGATCATCCAGCGCGACCGCCACGCCGAAGTGATCTGGGCGCTGGCCCTGCTGGGCAGCAGCCTGGAAAAGATCGCCGTGGAGATCAGACACCTGCAAAAAACCGAGACGCTTGAGGTCGAAGAGCCTTTCAGCCGGGGTCAGAAGGGGTCTTCCTCGATGCCCCACAAGCGCAACCCCGTTCGCTGCGAGCGGGTTTCGGGGCTGGCCCGGATATTGCGCGGCAATCTGGCTGTCGCCCTGGAAAACAACATCCTCTGGCATGAACGCGATATTTCCCATTCTTCGGCCGAACGGATCATCTTTCCCGATTCCTTTCATCTGGGAGTTTTTTTGCTGGATGATCTGATTGATATCTTACGGCACCTGGCGGTTTATCCGGAAAACATCAGGAAAAACCTGGAACTGACCCATGAAGTCTATTTTTCCCAGAAGGTGCTGACCCTGCTGTTGAACAAGGGGCTGGCCCGCCAGCAGGCCTATGAATTGGTCCAGGAGCAGGCCTTGAAGTCGTGGCAGGAAAAGCGCAGTTTCCGCGAACTGGTCCTGGCCGACCCGGCCATTCGCGCCGTCTGTCCGGCGGCCGAGCTGGAGAAGGTCTTTTCCCTGGATGAATTGCTGTCAGGCATCGGGGCGATATACCGGCGTTTCGCCGGGGAGAAATAAGGCGGCCATGGCCCTGGCAACGATCGATTCGTATCTGGAGCAGATCGACGAATTGGTCAGCCAGGTCGTCGATCCCGACGACAGGGGTTTCCGCCTGCACCTGGAATCGTTAGTTAAAAAAGGGGGCCGCGACACTGAAAATGCCATTGCCCATTACATCACCGGCACGTATGTCAGTGTCCCCACCCGCATCAACTTGGTGCGCATGGCAGGTTACATTCGCAGCTCGGCGTTCCTGGTGCCGCTGAATACCGTGATCGAACTGGGGGAGGATATCCTGCTGCGCGAAGAGGCCATCAACAGCATTGCCAAGTTCAACGACCGCCGCGCCCTGGATATCCTGGACCGGGCCCTGATGAAAAGCAAGAACAAGCCGCTGCACGAGCCGATCGCCCAGGCCATCACCCGCATCAAGAAAAACAATCCCTTTCTGGCCATGCTGCCCCGATTCCTGCACGGCAGCAAAAACCTTGAACTTTTCCAGATCACCATGAAGATCTTCAAGAAGATACTCGGCCCAGCCGACGCCAAGAGCTTCATCTCCTACCTTCACCATGGTGACCAGGTAGTGGCCGAGGGCGCTTTCGAGATCCTCTGCTTTCGCGGCGACGCGGCGGTGTTTTTTTTTATCGCCGAATTCTTCCGCGAGCAGAGCCGCCTGCTGGTACGGGAAGCGGAGCGGCAAGCGGGCAACGCAAGGCTCCTGGCGCTGATCGCCTCTCTGCATGAGTACCTGAAACGGCAGCCTGAATTTTTTCCGCAATTGCGGCCCGACATCGTCGCCATGCGCAGCCGCGCCGGCGACAGCGGCTGGGGGAAACGGCTGACCGCTTTGATGGCAGACATGGAAAAAAACGAGGGGGGGCGATGAGATCCACGGCCGGCAAAGGAGCTTGTGCATGGCGGTGATCAGAAGGATCTACGTTGAGAAAAAAACGGGCTACGACATCGAGGCCAAAGCCATGCTGCTCGACCTGCGCGACAACCTGGCCGTCAAGGGATTGCGCGGATTGCGCCTGCTCAACCGCTACGACGTGTCCGGAATCAGCGGACGGGAAATGGTCCGGGCGCGGCAGGCTGTCTTCGCGGAGCCTCCGCTGGACGAGGTATACGACGAACGCTTTCCCCTGGCCGCCGACGAAACGGCGTTCGCCAGCGAATTCCTCCCCGGGCAATACGACCAACGGGCCGACTCGGCCGTCCAATGCCTGCAATTGCTCTCCCCGGGCAGCGAGTCCCACAGGGGGACGGGCGCAGCCGCCCAGCCCCACAGGGGGACGGGCGTAGCCGCCCAGCCCCACCAGGGGACGGGCGTAGCCGCCCAGCCGCTGGTGGTCACGGCCAGGGTCGTGGTTTTGCGGGGCGAACTTGACGCCGGTGAGTTGAAAAGGATCAAGCACTATTGCATCAACCCGGTCGATTGTCGCGAAGCCGCGCTGCCCAAGCCGGCCTCGCTGTCCTTTCGCGTCCCGGCTCCCGCCGCCGTACCGGTTTTAAAAAAGTTCATTTCCATGTCCGCTGCCGAATTGACTGCGCTGGGAAATGAGCTGGGGTTGGCCATGGATGCGGCCGACCTGCGCTATTGCCAGGCCTATTTCCGGGACAAGGAGCGGCGCGATCCGACCCTGACCGAGATCCGCCTGCTCGATACCTACTGGTCCGATCATTGCCGGCATACGACTTTTTTAACGGCCATTTCCCGGGTCGCTATTGACCCGGGTCCGGGTGGCGAGCCCATGCGCGAGGCGTACGACGCTTATCTGGAAACCCGGCGCCGGCTTTACGGCGAGCGGCAAGGGAAAATTTGTCTGATGGACCTGGCGCTGCTGGCCATGCGCGAATTGCGGGCCGCCGGGCGCCTGGGCGATGTGGAGTTTTCCGAGGAGATCAACGCCTGCAGCATGGCGGTCAGTGTCGACGTCGACGGCAAGAGCGAGGAGTGGCTGGTGATGTTCAAGAACGAAACCCACAACCATCCCACCGAGATCGAACCTTTCGGTGGGGCGGCCACCTGTCTGGGCGGGGCAATTCGCGATCCGCTTTCGGGGCGGGCCTACGTTTACCAGGCCATGCGTGTGACCGGCAGCGGCGATCCGCGCGCCGCCGTGGCCGCTACCCTGCCGGGAAAACTCCCCCAGCGCAAGATCACCACAGAGGCTGCCCACGGCTTCAGTTCCTATGGCAATCAGGTCGGGCTGGCTACCGGCCAGGTCAACGAGGTTTATCATCCCGGCTACGTGGCCAAGCGCCTGGAGATCGGGGCCGTCATCGGCGCCGCGCCCAGAAAAAATGTTAGGCGGCGAATTCCCCGGCCCGGCGATCACGTGCTGTTGGTGGGCGGCCGGACCGGCCGCGACGGCATCGGCGGCGCCACCGGTTCCTCGAAAGCCCACGGCGAATCGTCCCTGGCAACCTGCGGGGCTGAAGTCCAGAAAGGCAATCCGCCCGGCGAACGGAAGCTGCAGCGGTTGTTCCGCTCTCATCGCGTCAGTCGCATGATCAAGCGCTGCAACGATTTCGGCGCCGGCGGCGTGGCAGTGGCGGTCGGCGAGCTGGCGCCGGGGCTGGACATCGACCTGGATAGGGTACTCAAAAAATACGCCGGGCTGGACGGCGGCGAACTGGCCTTGTCCGAGTCGCAGGAACGGATGGCCGTGGTGGTCGCCGGCGCTGACGCTCGCCGCTTTCAGCGGCTCGCCGCCGGCGAGAACCTCGAGGCCACCGTGATCGCCCGCGTCAGCGCCCGGCGACGGTTGCGAATGAAATGGCGCGGCCGCGTTATCGTAGACCTCGACCGCGATTTCCTGGACAGCCATGGCGCCGGGCGCCGGGCCGAAGTCGAAGTCGTGGCGCCCGATCCGGGCAACGATTTTTTTAAAACCGCGCCCGCGCTGGCGCGGCTTCCCGATCTGGCGGCGGCCTGGACGGAGACGTTATCCGTCCTAAATGTCTGCTCGCAAAAAGGGTTGGCGGAGCGGTTCGACAGCTCGATCGGCGCGGCCACGGTTTTCTCCCCCTTCGGCGGCAAATACCAGGCCACGCCGGCCGACGTCATGGTCGCCAAAATCCCCCTCCTCTGCGGCGAGACCTGCAGCGGCACGATCATGGGCTTCGGTTTCAACCCGCAACTATCGAGCTGGAGCCCCTTTCACGGCGGCCTGTACGCCGTCGTCGAGGCCGTGGCCAGGGTGACGGCCTGCGGCGGCGATTTCCGGCGAGTGCGCCTGAGCCTGCAGGAATATTTTCCCAAGCCCGGCCGCGACCCGCGCCGCTGGGGCCTGCCGTTCGCCGCCCTGCTCGGTGCCTTCATTGCCCAGCAGCAACTGGAGATTCCGGCCATCGGCGGCAAGGACAGCATGTCGGGGACTTTTGGGAACCTCGACGTGCCGCCGACCCTGGTCGCCTTCGCCGTGACCGGCGTTGACGTGCGCCGGGTAATATCCCCGGAATTCAAGAAAGCCGGCAGCCAGGTGCTCTACCTGCCGTTGCCCAGAGACGGCAAGGAGATGCCCGATTTCGCTGCCTTGAAAAAGAATTATGCCCGGGTGCATGAACTGGTCCAAAAGGGGAAGATCCTGGCCGCCCAGTCGCTGCACGGCGGAGGCCTGGCCGAGGGCTTAAGCAAGATGTGCTTCGGCAACCGGCTGGGCATGGCCTTCGCCGAGCCGCAACCATTCGACGAGCTGTTCACCCCGGCCATCGGCTCGCTGCTCTTGGAGCTTCCGGAAAAAGAAAACGTCTCCGAGCTGTTTTCCGGGCTGGCCTGCCGGGTCATGGGCAAAACCCTGCCTGAGGCCGTGATCAGGGTCAATGGATTGGAGCTCGACCTGGATTCGCTGCGCGAGCGTTGGGAAAGACCCTTGGAAGATGTTTTTCCCACCCGTGTGGAAAAAAAACCGCTTGTTGCCGACCCCGGCTTGGAACGGCCGCTGATGCGCGAACGGGCTTGCTCGCGCGGCCACCGCCCCCTGGCCAGGCCGCGGGTGCTGCTCACGGTCTTTCCCGGCACCAACAACGAGTATGATGTGTCAAGGGCCTTCGCCAGGGCCGGCGGTAAACCGGAAACTTTCGTTTTCCGCAACCAGTGCGCCGTTGACATCGAAGCCTCCAGCCGCGAACTGGCGGCGACGATCGGGCGCTCGCAGGTCCTGATGATCCCCGGCGGCTTCAGCGCCGGCGACGAGCCGGACGGGTCGGGGAAATTCATCGCCGCCGTTTTCCGCCATCCTCGTTTGCGCGACGCCGTGCATGATTTGCTCGAGCGTAAGGACGGCCTGATCCTGGGCATCTGCAACGGCTTCCAGGCCCTGGTCAAGCTGGGGCTGCTGCCATACGGCGAGATACGCGAGCTGACGGCCGATGCGCCGACTTTGACCTTCAACCTCATCGGCCGCCTGGTTTCGCGCCCCATCCGCACCAAGTTGGTCTCGACCCTTTCGCCCTGGTTCAGCCTGTGCCGGGCCGGCGACATCCACACCCTGCCGGTGGCCCACGCCGAGGGGCGTTTCGTGGCGCCGGCAGCGACCATTGAGCTCCTCTTCTCCCTCGGCCAGGTGGCCACGCAGTATGTCGACTTCGACGGCAAGCCGACGCTGGATTCCTTCTTCAATCCCAACGGCTCCATGCTGGCCATCGAGGCTATCTCCAGCCCCGACGGCCGCATCCTGGGCAAGATGGCCCACAGCGACCGCATCAGCCCTTACGTCCTGCAGAACATCCCCGGCGACAAGGACCAGAAGCTCTTCGCTTCGGGGGTGAAGTATTTTAAATAATCATTCTAATTTCGAATAGATTTATGGACGGGATCTCTCCGCTCATTGT
>JAPKZM010000307.1 GCA_026393775.1 Candidatus Aminicenantota bacterium | reverse complement strand
CGCCGCCTGCCCGAGGACAAGCTGGCCGCCGCCCCGAAAAAAGACCGGCTGCGCGCCAATCTGAAGAACCTGGTCCCGTTCATCAAGCGCCACTGGCGCAAAGGGGCCGTGGGGGCGCTGCTCATCCTGCTGACCTCGCTGCTGGCCTTCCCCGGGCCGCTGCTCACCCGCTTTCTGATCGACAAGGTCATCCTGGGCAAGCAACTCTCCCTGTTGCTGGGGGTGATCCTGCTCCTGGCCGGCGTCAAGGCGGCCGGGATCATCTTCAACATGCTCCAGCAGTACGTGTTCACCCGCTTCGAGCAGGAAGTGCTACTGGAGATTCAGCAGGCCCTGTTCGACCGCACCTTGCGTTTGCCCAAATCCTTTTTCGACGCCAAGGAGACCGGATATTTGATGTCGCGCCTGCTGGGCGACGTCGGCGGCGTGCGCTGGTTCTTTTCCTCCACTCTGGTCTATATTTTCACTTCGCTGTTGCGTTTTATCGGCGGCGTCGCTTTTTTGCTTTACCTGAATTGGCGCCTGGCCCTGGCGGTGTTGCTGGTGCTTCCGCTCATGTTCCTTTCGGTGCGCTTCTTCGGCCGCAAGTTGCGCATCTTGAGCCACCACGGCATGGAGCGCCAGGCCGAGGTCTACCAGTCGGTGCAGGAATCGCTGGCCCAGACATCCTTGATAAAAGCTTTCGCCACTGAAAAACGGACGCTGAACTCGCTGATGGCCAAGCTGCGCTCTTCCATGCAAGTTGGCATGGAGCAGCAAACCCTGGGCTCGCTGGCCAGCCTGGCCGTCGGCTTCGCCCCCGACCTGGCCCATCTGATCGTCATGGCCGGCGGCGCCTTATTGATCATCAAGGGGCAGTGGAGCCTGGGCTCGCTACTGGCCTTCCAGTCCTATGTCGGCTTCGTCTACGGCCCGGCCCAATTCCTGGCCCAGGCCAACTTCCAGTGGCAGAATGCCGTGGCTTCCCTGGAGCGGGTTTCGGCCCTGTTCGACGTAGTGCCCGAAGAGCATGACGGCGTGGGAATGAAAGCGGAGAAGCTGCGGGGAGAAGTGGAATTCCGGAACGTTTCCTTCTCCTACAACGGACAAGAAACGGTATTGGAGAATATCTCCTTCGCGGCCAAGGCCGGCGAACATATGGCCATCGTCGGCCCCAGCGGCGTGGGAAAAACCACCCTGGTCAGTTTGCTTTTGCAGTTTTACCGCCCACAAAAAGGGCAAATACTCATTGACAGCCAGCCGGCGACCGATTACGAGCTGCGCTCGCTGCGCCGACGCATCGGCTACGTGCCGCAATCGCCGACCCTGCTTTCCGGCACCATCATGGAAAACCTACGCTACGGTGATCTCGAAGCAAGCGAAGCCGAAGTCGAAAAGGCGGCCCGGGCGGCAGGCATCCATGACTTCGTCGTTGCCCTGCCGGAAAGCTACCAGTCGCTGGTCGGCGAGCGCGGCGTCAACTTTTCCGAAGGGCAGAAGCAGCGCCTGGCCATCGCCCGCGCCTTGATCAAGGATCCCGACATCGTGGTCCTGGACGAACCGACCTCGGCCCTGGATTCCCAGACCGAGGCTTCGATTTTCGCCACTTTGCCCAAAATAGTGCGCGGCAAGACGCTGTTCATCATCGCCCACCGCCTGAGCACCATCCGCCAGGCCGACCACATCTTGTGTTTCGACGAAAAAGGATTGGTCGGAGAGGGCAGCCATGATGAACTTCAGGAAAAATGCGCTTACTATCAGAAGTTATTGGCCAGCCAGATGCCCTTGGCCTGATCAGGCGCTAGAAACCCGTAAAAGAGCGAACCAGCCGGGCAACCGGCTGGGTGACAAAATCAAAAAAGTTGAAATAGACTCCGGCCAATATCAGGATGAACCCGTAAGGCTTGATGTCTTCAAAAGCCGAGAGGGCGTCCCCGCCCAGGAATAACTCGGCCGCCGCGGCTCCAGCCAGGGGGGGAATGGGCAGCAAATTGAAAATTCCTATGCAGGCGTTGGCCAGGCAAAAAGAAGGGAGCAGCTGGAACAGGAACGGCGAAGTCATCAATCCGGCCGCGTTCAAGCCCCGGATAATGCCGATCCCTGCCAGCGCCAGCAGCAGGTTGGTTGCCGGGCCGGCAAGGGCGATCAGCAGCCCGTCGCGGCGGGGCCGGCGCAGGTTTTCCAGATTGATTTCCAGCGGCTTCGTCCAGCCCAGCACGGGCAGGCCGCGGAAGAGCAGGTAAAACGGCAGCAGCACGCTGCCGATCCAGTCGACGCGGGCAAAGGGATTTTCGGCCGAGCGTTGCCGCGAAGGGGCCTCGGGGTCGCCGAGGCGGCGGGCCATCCAGATCCGGGATTTGTCATGCAACCATAACGACAGCAGCACCAAGGCGAAATTCAACCCGAGAAAAAAATAGTGCTTCACGGCTGGGCTGCGGGTTTATGTGCCAAGAGTAATGTTTTTAAAGCTGGTTGAAAAGCTTCAGCTGCTCCTTGACGTAATCGGGGATCATCGATCCGTAAAGGGCATCGTGGGAAAGGGTAACGACGTTTTCGTTGATCTTGATCTGGGTGTTATTCTTGAATTCGAATCTATTGTCCTTGGCGATCAAATCGCCGATCGGGCCGCAGCCCTTTTTTACTTTGACCACTTCGGTCTCGGGGACGGGGCAGCCCAGGACGATGTCTTTGTCCTTCTTTTCATCGTGGAAGCGGATGATGATCAGTTCGGGAGTTACCGAAAGCAGTTCGCCCTTGAAAGTCTTGTCCTCGATATTGACCTTGACTTTCTCGCCTTCGGGCAGACCGCCGAGTATTGGCTTGCAGATACAAGCTGAAAGGATCAGTACAACCGAAAGCAGCAGCATGATTTTTTTCATAATTAACCTCCCGTTTATATTCAAGATGTTTTTAACATAAAAAAAAATAATATTCAAGTGTATTTTATTTTATCATGCTCCGCTGCCCGCTGTTGATTGTAATTCAGGTTTGGACAGGATATAATTCGCTTTAATCCCCGATCCCTGAAATGGAGCCCGCCATGAAAAAAAAGATCGTGATCATGCTTATTGCTTGCAACGCCCTGGCATTGGCCGCCAAGGAAGGCATGCACCGGGTGGACGGCGTGACTCCGGCCATCGCCGGGGACATGCGGGCGTGCGGGTTCGCCCAGGACCCCGCTTCCATCTGGGACGCCGGAAAAAAGAGCCTCGCCATGGCCGTGGTCAAACTGGGCGGCGGTACCGGTTCCTTCGTCTCCGCGGACGGGCTGATCATCACCAACCACCACGTGGCCTTCGGCGCCGTCCAGAGCCTATCGTCTCCGGAGCACAATTATATCCGCGACGGTTTCCTGGCCCGCAGCCGGGCCGAGGAAATCCCGGCCCCGGGCTACAATGTCAGGATCATGACCGGGTTTGCCAACGTCACGCCGTTCTTCCAGGCGATTTCCCATCCCGGCCTCGACCCGCAAAAGCGCTCGCTCCAGCTCGAGAAAATATCCAAGCGCCTCATCCAGCAGGGGGAAAGCACTCCGGGCAACGAATGTGCGGTTGCCCAGTTTTACGGCGGCCGCGAATTCTACCTGGTCACCTACCTCAAGATCATGGACATGCGCGTGGT
>JAPKZM010000201.1 GCA_026393775.1 Candidatus Aminicenantota bacterium | reverse complement strand
CTTTTCGCCACGTTCCTGTCCTTCCAAGCATTTCCGGATCAGGGCAGGGATAACATGAGAGGAAACCGGGTTGAAGTTGTCGCGCGGTCCATAGAGATTGACCGGCAGTAGAAAGATTGCATTAAAACCATACTGCTGACGGTATGCTTGAGCTTGAACAAGCAGCATTTTTTTTGCCAGACCGTAGGGAGCGTTGGTCTCCTCCGGGTAACCATTCCAGATGTCATCTTCTTTGAATGGCACGGGGGTGAACTTTGGATAGGCACATACTGTGCCAATCGCCACAAACTTCCCAACACCACGCTGCCAAGCCTGGTGCATTAGCTGGACACCCATCATCAGATTATCGTAAAAGAATTCTGCGGGTTGCTCACGGTTGGCGCCGATACCGCCAACATGCGCTGCCAGATGGATGATCACCAGGTCCGCTGGTTTGAGGTCCGGTCGCACAACTGGAGAAAACCCTTCAGGAATCAGGTGCCTAGGTCGACGATCCAAAGGTAATATTGCATCGTCCAGCAACTGATGAATAGAGTCGCGATCGGTAAAATCATAGTGTTCGATACGCGGGATCAAAATATCGACCGTACCACGCTGGATCAATTTCTCGATCAAGAAGGAACCCAAAAAACCGGCCCCTCCGGTGACGATCACTCTTTTATCCATCCAATATTTGTTTGTCATGAAACCTTCGTTATTGAACAATAAACTGAGCATTTCGATACCGCTCATCATGTGGATTACGAATTAAACCAGTCCGCAATGTGTGAACCACTTCGCGGACACCATCATCGGCGGTTAACGAAGCCTGGAAACCCAACTCCCGACGAATTTTTTCGAACGACACGGTGATATCGCGCATATCACCTCCAAAAGTTAGATCCTTATAAGTAACCACCGTCTCCGGCAGGCGTTTCACCACCAATCCGACAATCTCGTCCTTGGTATAGTTACCCAATTCGGTGCCCAAATTATAGATATTCCCGCGAGTCTTTTTTTCGGGGGCATCCATGCCCATCACCATCCCACGCACTACATCCTGCACATGCACAAATGAACGAGAATAACCGCGCTGGTAGATAATCAATTCGCGATGGGAATAGGCGTCTAGAACAAATTGATTGATGATCAAGTCAAAACGAGTACGAGGGGAAATCCCGTAAAGTGTTGCCAGACGGAAGATAGTTGGTGCACAAGATGAATCTCTCTGTGACAGGAGAAACTCTTCTGCAGCAA
This sequence comes from Candidatus Aminicenantota bacterium, assembly GCA_026393775.1. Classification (GTDB taxonomy): domain Bacteria; phylum Acidobacteriota; class Aminicenantia; order UBA2199; family UBA2199; genus UBA2199. The sequence goes on along the minus strand of JAPKZM010000201.1, from coordinate 2,327 downwards.
TTTTGGTTTCGGCATATAGAGACTGGGGATTGAGAGTTGATTCTTCCGTAACTGGTTTGCCATCGGCTGAGAGGCCATAGTTGCTATATGTAGACGCGAACATGAACCGTCCGGCTCCCAACCGGTCCGCTTGCTCAAAAACCATTTTTGTTGCATCGACATTGTATTTCCAGGCGGCCTGTCTGCCAACCGCCTGACAAGCCGGGAATCCAACGATAGCCGCCAGGTGAACAACCGTATCCGGCTTGGACCAATCCCGGCGCAAGGATGAACGTACTGCACCCGGCTCGGTAACATCGGCCTTTGCGAAATGAAAATTCGGATTGTGCATAAAGCCAAGCAGCGACTCGCCGCTATATAAAAGAGAGTCAAGCACCGTAACCTGGTTCCCCAATCGCAACAATTCTGCAGTCAGAAGCGAGCCAATGTAACCAGCGCCACCTGTTACCAGAATATGTCCCTTACTGTCCATGCGGACCTCCCATGTGTAAAGCAACATTTAATCCGGTCACCTCGAGAACAGGTGCAGAATCAACTACAACCAGTGTAATCCCTCGTTCAAGGCAGGAAAGCTTACAGATTTCAGCGATTTCCCCTTCACCAACTAATCGGACACAGGTATAGCCAGCTTGCTGTATCGCATCCAAATGTTCTAATACTCGCTTTCGTGTGTTACGGTAAAGCAAAAATTGCTGCTCAATATAATCCATCGTCAAAAGCGTCCGCAAGGCGATCCCTTCAGGTGTAATGATGTATCGCAATTTTTTGCGTTCAGCGCGTTTAATTTTGACATAGCCTTTGGCGATCAAACGTTTAAGATGCCAATTGACAGTGCCAACCGCCACGCCCAATTGCCCGGCAAGCGAGACCTGCGTTATATCCGGGTCACGTTCAATATTTTCAAGCAAAGCCAGTTCACGCGCGTTTTCTGTAGATGCTACCATAGCTCATAATTCACTAACTGAATTATACCCTGTCGGAATGATTGTGCCTTTTAAAAGCGCAAAACTAAAGCAGAGTTCCTGGTCGCGATCTCAAGCATGGTCGTTATCGCATTGAGACCGTCTTTGGATGACTGGCCGCGCGTTATCGCACATAACACGTTTGGATCCGAGAATTGAAGCATTTCAAATCGCGTTGGATAAATTTATTGTTGAGCCACACCTTGACTGGTTTTTTCTACATTCAAGTGGGTATAGGGGATATCGTTGCCAAGCATTCATAAACTGATCTCCATTTTAAAACTGCACACAAGGTCGATTAGGGAAGGCGATCTATTGTCCAGCCATAAGAAAATATCCGGTCGTCTAAAGGGTTAATGGACACCTGGCAATAGGATGGTAAATCCATTAGCGGACAGAAGAAACGTATCGGATCAAATATTAGTATTTGGAAACTATAATGGATGCCATCAATTTGCTCACCTTTTCCATTTAGATAAATCTCCAAAATTTGATTCCAGGTCTTAGAATTATTTTCGTAGACCCCCATACGCACTGACGGATAAAACTGATTTTCGATATTAGGTGACACGATCCAGATTTCCTGACCTTTGGCTTCTGCGGTTATTAAGTCCTGACCATGAAAGTAGTCAACTTGTAAATCTGGGCGATCGCTTACTTGGTTTACCCAGAGAATAAATTCAGTCACGTATTCATTTGGTTCCTGGATATTGATCCAAATAGTGCTTCTTTGGGGAGCATTCTTAACAATAAAAGCGAGCATCTCGGCATTTGAACGGTCAATCACAATTTGTAGACGAGCATTTGTAACCAGGGTAGGAATAGTAAAGGCAAAAAGATAATTTTTGTCTTTTTCGAGGAAAAAGGCTTGGGACGACTGAGGCGAAATGATAAAATAGCCATTGTCAAAAGTCGCCGCATCGGTAAAGTAAGCATAGCCGTTAAAAATTGACGGCGCTGATGGCAGCTGAAAGCCCAGAGATAATTTATCTTTGTGGTAAAGCCAGCCATAGCCGAGAAGATAAATTTTCTCAGCGAGATTAATTTCTTGACCGCCAATTTTTATATATTGGTTATTCCACCCGGGTGGTCCATAAATTTGAGTGTTTATCTTTTCTTTTTTGACGTAGCCCCAATCACTTTCAGTCGAAATAACTTTAGTAAATTTGAAGTTCTTATCGCCAAAAATTATTCTTTGCTGAAAAGTCGAGACAATAATAAAATTTGAACCATCAAAAATGGCGCAATAAGGCATATTTAAGTTATGAAAAGTTGGACCATTGCCACCAAAATAACTTTTTATCTTAAAGCTATTAGTGTCAAAAAGAGAGATGTAACCGGTATGGGCATCGCTGACAACCAAGG
>JAPKZM010000178.1 GCA_026393775.1 Candidatus Aminicenantota bacterium | reverse complement strand
ACTTATACTGGCATTACTGCTATAATTGACATCGTTGAAACTTCTCCTTACAATTCAATGAGTGAAAAATACCCTTACCTTTAAAATGGAGTACTCTAAGGAGGTTGAACCCATGAAAAACATATCCATTCTGGCGTTGTCTCTTTTCATTTTGTCCATATCCTTAAGCGCCGGCCCCGGCAGCGTGGCCAGGCAGCTGGCCTCCCCCTCGCCCTGCGCGACCGGGATGGCCTTCGACGGCAAGGCTTTCTGGACGGTGGACCGGCAAACCGACAAGCTGTACCGGATCGATCCGGCCAGCGGCGAGGTTTTGGCCACCCTGACCGCGCCGGGCTACTTTTGCACCGGCCTGGCCTGGGACGGCAAGTACCTGTGGGTCGCCGACATGGACTTTACCAACACCTCCAGCGAATCCTACTGCGGGAAAATCTACCAGCTGGACACGCAGAGCGGCCGGACTCTGAAGGTCATCATGGCCCCGGCTTCCGATCCCCAGGGGCTGGCCTGGGACGGCGCCTACCTGTGGGTTTCCGATAACGGCACCGACGAGCTGTACCAGGTCAGCGCCGAGGACGGGACCACTATCCGCGAGTTCAAGGCGCCGGCGGGAGAACCCGGCGGGCTGACCTGGGACGGCAGCTGTTTGTGGGCCTCCGACCACACCCGTAACGAGCTGTACCGCATCGAGCCCAAGAGCGGCCGGGTGATCATGATCCTCCCCTCACCCGGCCCCTATCCCTGGGGGCTGGCCTGGGCGGAGAACAGCCTGTGGAACGTCGATTACCAGACCGACAAGATCTCGCAAATCATTGTCTTCGCCGATCCGCCCTATACCCGCTCAAAGGAGCGCTTCGCCGACATCAGCATCAGCCACGACGCCATCAATTTCGGCCCGGGCACGGTGAACAACCTGGATGTCTTTTTCGCCCTGCCCAAGAACCGTTCCACCCAGGAGATCCTGGCCATCGATTATCCGCAAAAACCCATTGACATGAAGACGGACCGCTGGGGGCAGGAGGTCGCCCATTTCAGCAAAAGCGTACTGAAAGCGGGGGAGCGCTTCTTTTCGCAAATGCGCGTCCGGGCCAAGATCTACGACGTGATGTACCATTTGTTCCCGGAAAAAACCGGGTCCTTGAAGGATATCCCGCCCGAGATCCGCGGCCGCTTCCTGGCCGATGAAGACAAGTACCGGCTCAATGACCCCGTCATCCGGAACGCCGTCAAGGAGGCGGTCGGCGCCAACAACAATCCCTACTGGATCGCCCGCAACATCTTCGACTATCTCCGCGAAAAGCTTTTCTACAAGCGTATCGGCGGCTGGGACATCGCGCCTACGGTCCTCAGCCGCGGTTCCGGCTCCTGCTCCGAGTACACCTTCGTGTATATCGCCATGTGCCGCGCCGCCGGGCTTCCGGCCCGTTTCGCCGGCTCGGTGGTCGTGCGCGGCGAGGACGCGAGCTTCGACTTCGTCTACCACCGCTGGGTGGAGGTCTATTTGCCGAACTACGGCTGGGTGCCGGTCGACCCCAGCGGCGGCGACCAGGAATCGCCGCGCGACCAGGCCAATTACTTCGGCCACCTGGACAACCGTTTTCTCATCACCAGCGAGGGCGGCGGCGGATCGGAGTATCTGAAGTGGGACTACAACACCTCCGAAACCTGGCAGGCCGACGGGCCGGTGCAACTGCGGCTGGAGATGATCGCCGAGTGGGAGCCGGTCAAGTAGCCCTAGCGGCAGTTCATCGGCCTCGATATTATTCAGCTTCTGCAGGCTTCAGGTTCTTCTCGTCGAAAATTCCAGACGGGAGGGGAACATCGAAGGCCATCTCCTTGAGCACGATCTCGGTGCGCGAGTTCTTGCGCAGGCAGTCGGTCATGACGAAGCGGCCGGCGAAGAAGCGCCGGCCCGACTGGCGGATGTCGCTTGCAGCCAGTTCCTTGGCCAGCTTGTTGCTGCGGGTGAAGTATTGGCAGCGCAGGCTGACCGCGGTCTCCTTGCCGACCCAAAGCAGGCGCACGGCGTAAGTCTGCCCCGGTTCCAGCGCGACCAGGCGCAGCAGTCGGCAGGGGCGGCCATCGACCGTTTCGTCGCCCAAGAGCTCGGCGCTGAAGCGTCCGCGCAGGCTGCCGCTCATTTCGGCGATGTCGTCCAGGGAAAAATCGGACTCCAGCCGGCGCTGCTGGCGGCCTTTCTTTATCTTCAACACCTTGCGCGCCGACGGCAGGTAAAGAAGCAGGTCGCCCCCTTGGCGCAGCAGGCGCATGCCCCGGTCGCGCGCCGGGCTCACGTATTCGAGGAAGAAATTCTCCCTCCCCTCGAGATAGGCGAAGAAGGCCTTGGTCGCCACCCGGCTCTTGTTGGTGATGATCGTCTCGCCGCTGAAATAGGCCGTCTGAAAGGAGAGGTTGCGTTCCAGGCGCTCCAGAATGACATCGGGCGATTCCGTCCTTTCAGCGAACGCAACGGCCATCAGCCCCAGCGCGCTGATCAGGCAAGTTATGCGTTTCATGGCTGTCATTCCCTCAACGCACGTGCAGCTCGGAGGCCAGCGCTACGGCCGGCATGGGCGCCGTGGCTTTGAAGGCCGGGCGGACGGCGGCGGCGACGGCGAAAAAGAGGCCGAAAACGAAGGCCTCGACGACAAAAAGAAACAACAAGCGCGGACGCAGGACGGTGCTCATGAAGGGGACCGGGGAGTCCATGCTCTCGAGCATGGGCGAGACGTCGAAGCCGACGTGCTGGGCGAGGAGCGAAAGCCCGGCCCCAACCAGGCAGCCCAGGCCGGCGCCCAAAACGCCGATGAAGAAGGCCTCGTTCAGGATCAGCAGCCGGAAAGCCCGGTCGCGCATGCCCAGCGACTGAATGACGACGGTCTCGTGCGTCCGCTCCATGATCGACATGCGCATGGTATTGCTGATGACGGTGGCAACGACGAGCATGAGCAACACCACGATGATGTTCATGATCTTTTCGGCCAGGACCATGTAGCGGGCCATCCAGTGCTCCTGAAGGGGAACAGCATCCAGGGGGTCCTGCCTTACCGATCCCAGTACCGCCTGGCTGCTGTGCCGCCTGGCCAGGACCTTTTCCACCGCAGCGGCCAGCTTGGGGGCGTCGTCGGGATCGTCGCCCAACAGCAGGATCTCATGGACGGCGCCCGGGCAGTCGAGCAGCTCCTGGGCCCTGGTCAGGGGTATGCAGAGGACGTTCCCGTCGACGGCCCGCACCCCGGTGGCGAAGATCCCCTTCACCTTGAACTCCAGGCCGTAGGTGCCGGAGTTGAGGTCGGAGGTCACGGCCAGGATGGCGTCGCCCACGCGCAGCCCCAGCCGGACGGCCAGCCGATCGCCGACGATCATGTCCGCTGCCGTCCCAACACCTTGGGCGGCGTCCCCTTGGGGGGCACCGTCCCCGTCCAGGTAGCGGCCTTGCTTCATTTTTCCCTGCAATCCCAGGAAATACTTCTCGCCATTGGGGTCGACGCCGATGGCCACGCACGGCTCGTTGCGGCCGTCACGGCCGAGCATCAGCCGCAGCTTGAGCCGGCCGGTGACGTGGCGGACAGCCGGGATAAAGGCGAGGTCGCGCTCGAGGCCGTCGGCGTCTTGGACCAGGTGCTCCTTGGGCAGAACCCGCTCCAGGCGGAAATATTCCCTGGCCGCGACGCGCACGTGCCCCGCCTCGCCGTTGACCAGGTTCTCCCTGAACCCGGCGTTGATGCCGTCGAGGTAGCTTTGCACGAACAGGAAAGCCGCCGTGCCGAAGGCGATGGAAAGGGAGGTGATGACGGTCCGCCGCCAGTTGCGCCAGATGTTGCGCCAGGCCAGGGAAGCGATCGCGCCTATCATGGCCGGCGCAGAGCCGCGACCGGGTCGAGACGCACGGCGCGCCAGGCCGGGTAGAAGCTGCAGGCGATGGAGACCGTGGTGCCGAAAACGAGCGCGAAGGCGAGCATCCCGAAGTTCAGGTCGGCGCGGAAGACGTCCTGGATCGGGTAGATGGCGGCGGCGATGTCGGCGACCTCCCTGCCCAGTAGGAAGGCGATGTCGATGCCATGGCTTTCCAAATACCATCCGCTTAAGCCCCCGATCAGGCAACTGGCCGCCGATCCCAGGAAACCGATCAAGCCGCCTTCCAGGACAAAGAGAAGCAGTACCTCACGCTGGCGGAAGCCCATGGCCCTAAGAAGGCCGATCTCGCGCGTGCGCTCCATGACCGCCATGAGCATGGTGTTGACGACTCCCAGGGCGGCGACCAGGAGCATGATCAGCGGCACGATGGCGTGCAGCCGCGAGCGGAGGCGGTTGACCTCGACCAGCCCGGCGGCGGCTTCCCAGAAACCGAGGACCTTACCCTGGAAGCCGCTTTCCTTCAGGACGCTGGTGATGGCCATTTTCGCGTTGTCCAAATCTTTTTCATTTCGCATGCGCAGCGCGATCTCGCCGGCCCGGTCGCCGACTCCCAGGCTCTTCTGCAGCAAGGGCAGGGGCAGAAAGACCGCGGCGCGGTCCAGGCGCGGGTTGCCGCTGACGAACACCCCCTTGACCTGGAGGTCGATGGCGTTCCAGTCCGATTCGTCGTCGATGGCGAACAGGCGCAGGCTGCAGAGATCGCCGGCGGACAGGCCGAGGTCACGGGCCAGGCCGTTGCCGACGAGCAGGGCGGCGCGCTCGCCCGCTTCCAGGAATTTCCCGGCCGCCAGCGACTCCCTGATGCGGAAGACGGCCGGATCGTTCTCCGCTTCGATGCCGATGGCCGTGACCGGGAGCTCGTCCTGGCCGTTGATCAGGGTGGCGGCGCAGCGCAGCCGGCACTCGACGCCGGCCACCCCCGGCAGCGAGCGCAGCCGCGCCGCCAGGGCGTCCGGATTGGCGATCAGTCCCCCAGGGGGACGGCGGCCATTCGGCCCGACCAGTCCCCCAAGGGGACGCCGCGGCATAGCCGACGGCAGCCCATCGGCAGAGCGTTGTGCAGGATAGACCAGGAAATGGGCCGTTTCGCTGTCCTTGATATGGTCGAGCGAGGTTTTTTCCACGCCGTTGAAAAGGGCCATGCCCACGATCGTCAGCCCCAAACCGAAGGCGATGGCCAGGCAGGTCAGCACGGTGCGCCGCCGGTAGCGGAAGGCGTTGCGCAGGGCCATGCGCAGCAGCTCAGCCATCATGGTTGCAGCCCGTCGTCGCCAACGATGCGGCCGTCATGGATGCGGATAAGGCGGCGGGCGAAATCCATCACCATGCGGTCGTGGGTGGAGAAGATGAAGGTCGTCCGAAGCTTCTGGTTCAATTCCCGCATCAAAGCGAGGATCGCCTCGCCGTTCTTCGAGTCAAGATTGGCTGTCGGCTCGTCGGCCAGGACCAGCGCCGGCTTCTTGACCAGCGCCCGGGCGACGGCCACCCGCTGCTGCTGGCCGCCGCTCAGCTGCGCTGGCCGCCGTTCCATCAGGTCAGCCAGCCCCACCGCCGCCAGCAGGTCCTCGACAGCCGCCCGCCGCTGTTTCCGGTCAGCCATCCCCGCCAGGATGAGCGGCAGCTCCACGTTCTCCCTGGCGCTCAGGACCGGGATCAGGTTGAAGGCTTGGAAGACGAAGCCGATCCGGTCCCGGCGGATGTCGGCCAG
>JAPKZM010000269.1 GCA_026393775.1 Candidatus Aminicenantota bacterium | reverse complement strand
CGTCCTTCATAATAAGGCGCCAAGGCTGCTTGTTGGAGGCCGAAGGCCCCAGGCGCACGTTTTCCAGGACCGGCGCCCAGCGCGGGAAATCGGAGTAAGCGAAAGGGATCTGCCAATCTTCGTGGAAAAAAATCGCGGCCGCCGCTTTGCGCTGATCTCCGCGGGCGCTCCAGCGTACCAGGCGATCGCGCTGCGAGCGTCTTTCAGCCGGCCGGCCGACGGCGACTACCGCCGGTAGCATTTCTTTCGGCCGGATGCCGAGGGTCCGGCCAAAATGCTTGCGGTCAAAGATGCCGCCGATCCAGCAGCTGGCCAGATCCAGTGAAGTGGCATACAGAACAATTGTCTCCAGCCCGAAACCGACATCTTCCCAGCAGCGGGGCGAGTCTCTTTTGACCAGGGCACTCAAATAGAAGCGTACCCCCTTGATCATCCCGTAACTGCCGCTGGAAAAGAAATTCTCCGCCCGCACCAGATCCTTGTCGATGACGCCGAAACGCACATCGTTTTTAAAAGGCAGTTCCAATGCAGCCGGGAATTTCTCCAGCGCAGCCAGCAGTTCCGGCTCAAAGCCGCGGCCGTCGAAACTGCGGCATGAATAGCGTTTTTTTATCAATTCCAAGACGGACTGGTTGGAAACGATGTTTTTTAGCATAAAAAATTATACCACGATCCGGAGCGGTTGCCGAAGCGCCCGGATCAAGCTATAATGGCTTCTAAGGTCGCGCCCGTAGCTCAAAGGATAGAGCGGCAGCCTTCGAAGCTGTGCGTTGGGAGTTCGAGTCTCTCCGGGCGTATTTATCTTGTTTTTAACGGGAACGGACAGCAGGCATGGAAAAAAACATCATCCTCAGGGGTATCCGCACCAACAACTTGAAAAATATCGACGCCGCCATCCCGCTGGGGAAAATAACTGCCGTCGTCGGCGTCAGCGGCGCCGGTAAATCGTCGCTGGCCTTCCACACCCTTTACGCCGAAGGCTACATCCGCTACATCGAATCGATTTCCCCCTATATCCGCCAGTTCCTCGACAGGATCGACAAGCCCGACATCGATCGCATCGACAACCTGCCGCCGGCCATCGCCTTTCGTCAGAAGAAACCGGTGCGGAATCCCCGCTCCATCGTGGCCACGGCCTCGGATATTTTTGATTACCTGCGCATCCTGTACGCTAAAATCTCCGATTTTTACTGCCCCGGCTGCGGCGCCGAAATCAAGAAATTCAGCATCGATGAGATCATCCAGGCGCTGCTGACGCTCAAGGCCGGCATGCTGCGAATCTGTTTTTCCTATCAGGGCGATATTTCTTTTTTGATCAACCGCGGTTACTATTTTCAGGTCCGCCAAGGCCGCAAAACGGCCATCGACAGCCAAAGCCGGAATGCGCCGATGCTGGTCCTGGTCGACGAACTGGAAAACCGGGCCGAGAACCGCAGCCGGATTTTTGAAGCCGTCGATGGCGCCATGGCGATGAGCCGCAATACGCTTACCGTGTTCCATGACCGCCGGCCCCTGCATTTCCCGGTCGTGCTCTTCTGCCCCCGCTGCCAAAAGGAATATGAAAGCCCGGACGAAAATCTTTTTTCGTTCAACAGCGCCCGTGGCGCCTGCCCGGTTTGCAAAGGCCTGGGGGAAGTGGACGAAACCGCCTCCGGGACCGCCCCCTGCCGCGAGTGCGGCGGCAGCCGCTTCAGCCGTTTGGCCACATCGTTCCGGATCAAGGGCCGGACCATCGCCGACCTGCTGGCCATGACCATCGGCGCCGCCAACACCTGGATCAAGGATTTGGACGGCAATAACTACCGGAATAAGATCTCCCCCGAGGTCTTCGCGGAGATCGCGGCCAAGCTGGAGTATTTGCGGCGCAGCCGGCTTCATTATATCCATCTGAACCGCCCCACCTTTACCCTTTCCAAGGGCGAATACCAGCGCATCAACCTGGCTTTCATCATGGGCTCCACCCTCTCCGATTCCCTGTTGATCATCGATCAGCCCTCCGCCGACCTGCATCCCGCCGACTATGAAAAAATGGATTTTTTTCTGAAAAAACTAAAGGATAATGACAACACCGTCGTCCTGGTCGAGCACAACCCCCACCTGATCCGCAATGCCGATCACGTCATCGAGCTGGGACCGCGCGCGGGCAGCGCGGGCGGGCAGATCGTCTATTCCGGCAGTAAGGAAGATTTTTTCAACTCCCAATCGACAACCACCCAGAAGTACTTCCGGCTGGCAAGGGAGAGGCCGGCCGGAAAAAGGGTTGAGATGGAATTCTGGACCTGCAGGGACGCCAGCAGCCACAACTTGAAGCATTTTGATTTCCGGATGCCGCGTCGGGCTTTCACCGTCATTGCCGGAGTCAGCGGCGCGGGCAAAAGCACTCTGCTGTATGATGAAATTTATCTGAAGCACAGAGCGAACTCCGGCCACAAAGAGGTCGTTCATCTCGATCCGGGGGTCGGCGCGAGGCGCGGCAGCACGAACATCGCCGGGTTTTTAGACATTTTTCCTCCGCTGCGGGAATTTTTCGCCTCGCTGAAGCAAAGCCGCCTGCTGGGGTATCTCCCCGGCCATTTCTCGTTCCATTCTCCCATGGGGCGCTGCCCCGAATGCAAGGGCCGGGGTTATCTGGAGATTGAAATGCAGTTCCTGCCAACGGTCAGAACCACCTGCCGCCATTGTTATGGCAGCGGCTTTGCTCCCGATATTTTAAAGATCACCCATAAAAATAAAAACATCGCTGCCGTTCTGGCCCTGACCATCGATGAATTCGTCCGCGATCTTGGCGCCGATCTTCCCCAGGTGCTGAACACATTGAAGAACCTGCAGGACAACGACATGGGCTACCTGCAACTGGGGGAAAAAATCAGCTGCCTGTCCACGGGCGAACTGCAGAAGCTCAGGCTGCTGAAGTACCTGGATCAGGAAAAAACCGATATCTTGTTCCTGCTGGACGAGCCGTCGTTCGGTCTCCACGCCTACGATATCGCGGTCATCCAGAAGCTATTTGAGCGCTTGCTGAAAAAACGCAACACCATCGTGGCGGTCGAGCACAATTTGTCGCTGATCGCTAGCGCCGATCATGTCATCGAACTCGGTCCCGAGGGGGGGACGGCGGCGGTTACATGCTTTTCAGCGGCCCGCCTGCCGCCATGATGAAAGACAAAAAATCGCTGACCGGGCACTATCTGAAAAAATATTTAAAAAACACTTGACAAAAGTAATTTATCAAATTAAATAAGAACAATATAAAAATTCGCCAAGGAGTATTCGCTGATGGAGCAGATCGAAATCATTTCGTGGCAAACGCTTGACATCTTGAAAGCCGCCGCGACCAAGATCATCGAAGTGGTTGGCGCCCTGGACACGGACGAGCACATGTCGGTTTTTTGCTATATCGAAGACGACTACCTGGAATTGTTTTACAGCGAACTGGACGCCAATTTCATCAGGCATTTTGAAGACAAGGATGAATTCCACAAGACCATCGAAATACGCAAAACCGAGTTCGGCGCGGAAAATTTCGAAACGATGAATTATTACGAGGAAGAAGAAAATTTCGGTGATGACGATTCCGAAGAAGACCTGGATGGCTTCGACATGAAAGACGATGAAGGGGATGAAGATTATTGACCGCCGCCGCATCCTACCCTTTTCGGCCTGAAGCCTAAGCACCATGCCGCCCTTGCCGGACAAGAAAAAATGGCCGACTTACGCATCGGTCGGACTGATGTTTCCTAGCTCCATCCTGGTCGGGTTCGCCATCGGCTATTATTTGGATAAATGGCTGAAAACCGACCCCTATTTGACCATCATTTTCATCATCTACGGGATCCTGGCCGGTTTTGTCAACCTGTTCGCCGTCACCCGCTCCCATGACAATAAAAAGTAAGCCGGATATCGGCGGCCAGGTGGGCATCAAGGCGATCGGCGCGGAGATCATCGCCATGGTTCTCATCTATTTTTTTACAAAAAGCTTCATTTATTGTATAATTTCCCTCACGGGCGCCGCCATCAGTATCGCCGCTTTTACGCTACTGATCCGATCGACCGACCGCATTTTAAAAAAAGGCAAAGGAAGGATGATGTTTTTCTTATTGGCCCAGGTGAAATTGCTGATTATCGCCGCCGCCTTCTATGCGTTCAGCCGCTGGACGAAAAGCGGCGCTGTTTTTTTCATCCAGGGCGTCGCCATCGTCTACCTGGCCGTCCTGATCGAGGGACTGGCCCGCTTTTCCGGGAACGCAAGCCATGGAACATAATCCCCTGGTCGCCAGCCTGATCAACCGCCTGATCCGCTTTATCGCCCAGGCGCTGGGTTTCCGTCTGCACGCTGACCCCCTGCCCACCCACCTGATCATGGCCTTGATCGTCACCGTGATCCTGGTTATTTTTTTCAAGCTCACGGTCAGGAACCTGTCCCTGTTTCCAAAAAAAATGCAAACGCTGCTGGAAACGCTCTACCTGTTTCTCAGGAACCACGTCGACGACACCATCGGACCCGATGGCCGGAAATTCATCCCCGCCCTGGGCACGCTGGGTCTGTTCATCGCTTTGGCCAACCTGATCGGGCTTTTCCCGGAAATGAGCTCCCCCACATCCAACATAAACGTTCCCGCCGGCTGTGCTATATTCACTTTTCTTTATTATCATGCCCAGGGAGTGAAAAAACACGGTTTTTTCGGATATCTGAAAACGTTCACCGGCCCGGCCTGGTGGTTGTCCTGGCTATTTGCTCCTATTGAAATTATTTCCCAATTTTCCCGGCCGTTGTCTCTGACGGTCAGGCTTTTCTGTAATATTTACGGTGAGGATATGGTTATCATCATTATCACAACATATCTAGTCTCTTTTATCGCTCCGCTGCCGATGATGGCCTTAGCCATTTTCACTTCACTGTTGCAGGCCTATATTTTTATCATGCTGGCGTCGGTGTACCTCGCCGGCGCCATGGCTAGCGAACATTAAAAAAACAATGAGGAGGATATACGAAATGAGAAAAAAACCGCTTCTGATCTTTTTGGGACTGCTCATCATGGCCTCGGCACTCCCCGCCCAGGGCGCAGAACAGCCCGGGATCACGTCATCGATGTTTTTCTGGACCACCCTCATCGGCAGCCTCTGCTTGGTCGTGGCGGCCATCGTGGGCATTACCAGCCAATCGCGGGCGTTCCGCTCCGCCGCGGACAACATCGCCCGCAACCCGGCCGCGGCCGATTCGATTCGCGGCATGCTGATCATCGCCCTGGCCCTGATGGAATCCCTGGTCATTTACGTTCTGCTGATCGACCTGATTCTTTTCTTCGTCAAATGGGGTAATTACACCGTCGTAAAATAGCCATTAAACCGGGAGAATGCGGTACGCTTCCCCCCGTTTCTGCCAATGAAAAAACGAGACCATGCTTTAGCGCCGGTTCATGTCGTCAAGAACGGCTGGCTGGCCCTTAAATATTTTTTGAGCGAGAACGGGATCGACAAATCATCCATCCTCGCCTATTACTCGATTTTTTCATCGTTTTTCCTGCTGATTTTTTTTTCATTCCTTTTCAACAAGTTCATCGGCGACCCAGGCAACGCCGTGAAAAACATGTACCCGTTCTCTCCCGAGTTTTTTTCGAAAATAGCCCCTATTTTTTTCCAGAAAGCCGGCGAATTGGCCGCCCAGGTAGAGGATCTGGGCCTGATCGGGTTGGCCGTATTCCTGTTTGTGGGCATCCAGGTCTTCAATAAAATGATCCATTACATCAACGACATGTTCTTCATCAAGATCAGGCACGGCATCCTGCTCAGGAGGATCAAGGAGATCGGCTTGCTGATGATTGCCGGCATCCTGATCGTTTTTTCGTTCCTGTTCACCGGCCTGATTTCCACCATCAATACCCTGGCGGCGGAAAACCCCTTTTTTAAAAAATACATCGACCCGGCTTTCGTCCTTTCCATCGACAACTTGCTGGTCAGAATCGTTCTCCCCTTCCTGGTCACTTTTTTGTTTTTTTTCATCCTGTTCAAATGGATTCCGGAAAAGAAAATCAAGGCGGGCGCCGCCCTGATCGCCGCGGTCTTTTCGGCCCTGCTGTGGGAGTTAATTAAAAGGGCCTATACCTATTACCTGATCCACGTATCGGTGCTGCGTAAAATAGAGAGCCCCATCGTGGCCATCATCCTTTTCGGATTCTGGATGGAGATGACCATGGGCATCATGCTCTACGGAGCGAAATTCACCTTTCTGCTGGACAAAGAGGAAAATGCCAAACCTAAAAAAGATCACTGAGCTCGTTTCCGGCCAGCTGCACGGAGATCCCGACCTCGAGATCAACGGCATCCAGTCCTTGAAAAAAGCCACTGCCGATGAAATCGCTTTCATCGCCAAGGACAAGGAAGATGTGGACCTGTCGATGATCCACGCCGGAGCACTGATCGTAGCCGCCGATAGTTCCTATAACTACCCGAACCGGGTGCTGGTCGCCGATCCCCAGCTGGCTTTCGCCAGGCTGCTGGATTTCTTTCATCCGCAGCGGCCTTTCTGCTCGGGCATCGCCGCCAACGCCAGCATTTCGGAAAAGGCCCGGCTGGAGAAGAATGTCCGCATCGGCCCCTTCTCCTATGTCGGCGAAAACAGCCGGATCGGCGAAAACACGGAAATCCACGCTGGAGTGGTCATCTACCGCGACGTCACGATCGGCCGCGATTGCCTGATCTATTCCCGGGTCGTCATCCGCGAAAACGTGGAAATCGGCGACCGGGTGATCATTCATCCTGGAGCCGTCATCGGCGCCGACGGTTTCGGCTACGGCCATGGCCTGGACGGGGCGCCGGTAAAAATCCCGCAAAAAGGCAAGGTGCTTATCGCCTCCGGCTGCGAAATCGGGGCCAATACGTGCATCGACCGCTCGACCATCGAGGAAACTGCCCTGGCCGAAAATACGAAGCTGGACAACCTGGTCCAAATCGGGCACAATGTCCGCATCGGCAAAAATACGGTCATTTCTTCGCAGACCGGCATTTCCGGTTCCACCGAAATCGGCGCCCAAGTGGTCATGGGCGGCCAGGTGGGAATCGCCGACCATGTTAAAATCGCCGACGGTGTCATGATCGCCGCCAAGAGCGGCGTCAGCGGATCGATCAAAAGCAAAATGATCGTTGCCGGCATTCCCCACCAGGAAATCAGCGCCTGGAGAAAAAGCATGGTCCTGCTGAGGAACCTCGGCGCCTGGAAAGAAAGACTGCAGAAAATAGAGGCCAAGATCAAAGAATGGGAGGCAAAATGAAAAAGTGCATACTGGGACTGTCTATCCTGCTGGCGTCAGTGCAGATGTTCGCCAAGCCGGTGATTAAATTTAAAAGCATGTTTGTTGATTTTGGCGAAGTGGAAAGCGGCCAGATGGTGGACGTCAATTTTGAATTTGAAAACGCGGGTTCCGACCTCCTGATCATTAAGAATATCGTCCCTTCCTGCGGCTGCACCACAGCCGGATTGGCCAAGAAGGAATACAAAGCCGGCGAAAAGGGTACCATCGCGAGCAAATTCAATACCAGCGGCTATAACGGCAAGGTCATCAAGACCATCACCGTGACCAGCAATGACGCCGAAACCGCCGAAGTCCGCCTGACCTTCAGCGGCACCGTGCTCATCAAGGATTTCGCCCAGGCCGACCTCAAGCCGGAGCGCATCGATTTTACCGCAGTGGCAGTCGGCAAAACCTACACCCGCAAGCTCAATCTGAGCAACAGCGGGACCAATGATTTGCGTATCATCGAGGTCAGCTGCAGCCCGGAGGTCTCCCTGCAGTTCAAAACCAATCTGGTGGGCGCCAAGAAGACCACCGAGATCACCCTCAATTTCACCCCGTTCGCCAAAGGAGCTTTCAACAACCTGGTCAAGATTCGTACCAACGACTATCGCAATCCCTATATTTTCATCCGTTTGGAAGCTGAAAGCGACTGATCAGCGCCCAGCGCTGCCTGCGCCCGCCGGCAAGCGGAACAGATCGTAAAGATAAGAGCCGGGTTGGACCCGCAAGGTTTCCGCTTTGGCTTGAATCCGCGCGATGCGCCTCTGGAAAGTGGCGTCCCCCTGCGGAGAACCTTCCAGGCGCCGCACGAAGAACAGGGCCGCGACGTAGTCCGGTTCCAGGTCCAGGGCGTCACTCGCCAGGCTTCGCGCCTCCGGAAGGCGGTCAAACTCGTTTAAAATCATCGCTTGCTGCAAGCGTAAGAAAGGGTTGAACGGCTCGAGCTCTTGGGCCCGGCGCAGCGGAGCCAGCATTTCCTCCGCCAGAGCGGAGTACGTGATCCTTTTTTCCAGGATATCCCCGAATAACGCCGCTTCTAAAACGCAAGCCTCGCTGCTGTTGCGGTTTATTCTTTGGGCGGAACGCAGATCTTCCCAGGCCGCCACCCACGCCTCCAGGCTGCCTGAAGCTTTGAAAAACCCGCGTAGAGTCTGAGCGCGCGCCACGAGTACTCGTTCATCCAGCGGACTGAAGAGAGCGGCATGGTTCAACAAGGCGAAACGCCGGACAATGTCTTTTTCCACGGCTGCTGTTTGCAGCATACGGTCAGCGCAAAAAGGCAACAAATAAAAAAGGATAAAAACCAAAACCAGTAATCCCGACAAAAAAACCTTGAAAGCGGGAGTCAGCAAAACAAAAAACAAACGCCGCCAAAAAAAAGCATACAGCAGGAAAAGCATGACCGACAGGAAAAAAATATTGAAAATGAAGTTGAAAAACAGCATCTGCAGCAACAGAAAGGCCAACAACACCTTGGGCAGGTCGAACCAGGGCGGCGCCAGCATACAGCGGATGGTGAAAAACAGAAACAACAGGACAAAGATCAAGCCGGCCAGGCCGGTCTCGACGATCACCTTCCAATAATCACTGTGCGGTGATTCGGGCAGTTTGGCATAGCGGGCCGGGCCTTTTTCCTGGGGAAAGTTAAAACGCCTGGCCGCCTCGCTGAACAGGTCGGGCCCGATGCCGGTCCAGGGATTGGCGCGGAACATGCGGGCCGACATGTTCCAGATGTCGAGGCGATTCAACACATAGGGATCATGCTCCAACGAATGGCCGACCATACGCCGCAGAGGATTGGGAACCAGCGCCAGCAAGAGCACGAGCCCAAGGAAAAAGATCAGCCATCTCCTTTTCCTGGCTATGATCAGGGCGGCTGAGAACAATGCCAAGCCAAGGGCAGCGGCCTTGGAAGCGCTGACGATCACCGCCCCCGTGTTGATGAGCAGCAGCGCCAGGTCGCTGGCTGCGAATTTCTGCAAGAGGGCATGGAGAAAGAACAGGGCGGCCAGCGCCGCCGCGATGCCCTGCAGGATTGGATTTTTAAAAACCGTCCCCAGCGGATTGCGGCCGGTTTGCCATGCGAATAAAATGACGATCGCCAGGGAAGCGATCGATATGACGTAGGCCAGCAAACGCAAGTAGCGGCTCACGTCGATCTTTTCTATGTCGAACAGAAAAAACCAAAACGAAAGCAGGAAAATGTCGCAGACGAACAAGAGCGATTTGCCGGGTTGAGGGGAAAAAAAAGTGCACCCAATCAACAGGGCATTGAACAACAACAAGAACACCGAAACGCGCATGAAGGAAATATTTTTCAGGGCGAAGATTTTTTTCAGGGAGAACAAAACCAGCAGCGCGGTGAAGCCGAAATAATAGAGGTAGGATTGCTTGGCCGGGAAGAGCAATGCCCAGGCCAGGAGAACCGAAAATTCAATTTCCTGAAAGCGGGAGCCGATCCGCAAGATGGGTTTTAATAAATTCATGCCACCTCTGGTATTCATGATTTTTTTTGTTCGCCTCCGCCGCCCGTCTGGCGTAAACCAGGGCGGTCAGATAGGCTTCCCGCCGGAAAGCGGCTTGCGAGAACATGAAATTGGCATAAGCCTGTCCAGGATATATGGCCAGGATTTTTCCGTAAATCCGCTCCGCCGCGGCGGAGTCACCTTTTTTCTGGGCAATAACGGCCAAGCCCTGCCAGGCCCGGTACGAATAGGGGTTGATGCGCAGAGCCCGGCGATAGCCGCGTTCCGCCTTGTCGAGCTCTTTGCGGACCAGCCATAGATCAGCCGTCTTTTGCCGGTCAATGCCGATCTCATTGACCAGCAGCACGACGGCTAAAACAGCCACCGGCCAAAAATAGAGCCAACGCGTGCGGCCGCTCAAATCGAACAGCTGCGAGAACGCGACGGCAAAACCTATCCCGGCCGCGAAGAAGTAATTACCCACATCGAAAAGATTGAAGAACAGAATCAGGATGCAGAGGGCGGTAAAAAGGGCATTTTCACGTAGCAGAATCTTGCGGCAATTGTTCTTCAGCCAGGGCACGGCGAGCAACAGCAGGAGAAGCAGCCAGGGGACACCGATTTCAGCCGTCAGCTGCAAAAAAAAGTTATGGGCATATATGGAAGCGGGTTCGCCCGGATAAACCTGCGCCGGCACGGCCGTTTCATAATTGCCCAAGCCGGTGCCCAGCAGCGGCGCCGTGGCGATGACTCGCCCGGCCTGGAGCCAGTTGGCAAAACGCAACGTAATGGGCTTCAATTCCCGGGCCTCGGAGAAGCGCATGGCCACGACCAGGGAAAAAAGCAGGGCCAGGACCATGAGCAGGGGGGCCAGGTACTTGATCTTGAATATGCCGGAGACGAAAAGGTAAAACAGCACGCCGACGGTAAAGAAAATGATGCCGCCGAACGACTGGGTAAAAAACAGGTTGGCCCCGCCCAGCAGGAACAGGACGGCCCAGTATCCTTTGCGCCAGCCGCTGGCCTTAAAAAAATAGTGTGTGACACAAATCAGCAGCAAACCGCAGACCATGGCGTACAATGTCGGCAAGGGAAAGATGGCGAAAATGCGCCCCGACGCGACCTGCTTGCGCAACGCCATTGAATAAGGCGATATGTCCCAGCCGGATTGCATCAGGATCCAGGGGAAAATAAAAAATTTCTGGATGAGCCCGTACACGAAGACGATCAAGGCAATGCCGCCGCTCAGCGGCGCCAGGATGTCATGCAGCCGGAAGCGGCTCAAAAAAGCGGCTAAAAGGAAAAGGAATAAAAAATAAGCCAGGCGCAGGAAAAATAAATACTTGACCCCGCTGACCGAGTAATTCAGCAGTAAAAAAAAAGCGGCTGGAAAAAACTTCCAGCCGCTTGTGAAAAAAGAACGGGACGCGATTATTTTTTGACTATCGGCCCGAGAGTGAACTGACCATTGGAGAAGGTGATGTTGTTGTTGAAATCGCCAATTTTGGTCACTTGATACATGGTCCCAATCGTTGCGGCTGCCTTGTCACGGCCCCAAGAGGTGACCGAATACTGGTCGCTGGGGGTGGCCCCGGATGCATAATCCCAAGCCGTTCCCCAGGAATCTACCAACGGCAGGACCTTGATGTAGAAGGGGATAAAATAGGTGGCCGTGTTGAGAGTGATGAGATCGGCATTGGGAACCATCGAATTGTCGGTGGTATAGACTTCCAAGGCGGTGCCGACCGACTTCATGTCGCCCATCGTCGCTTTCTGCTTGCCTTTCTGCAACGCGACCAACAGGTTTGGAATCGCGATGGCGGCCACGATACCGATGATGGCCACAACGATCAGCAATTCAATCAATGTAAAACCTTTCTTGTTCATTCAGAACCTCCTTAAGGATCTACTTTTTATAAGCAATTTGTCTGCCAAATAAAATCGCCTGTCTGCAGGCCGATTTCAATTTTTAACCGCCCGGAATTTACCAAAAAAAGTCACAAAAAATGCCAATTTTTGTCATTATTTGAATTTCCGTCCACTTGAGGCGGTTGTTTTTTTATTACAAGCCCAAGCCGAATTCCAAATCATTGCTCTATGTTGCCGGAATCGAACCAGCTTCCAGCTTGCAAAGGAATAGTAAAATGATATATCATCACCACGGTTACAGGATCAGCCCCTAATGGCAAAAAACATGCTTATTTGAACGGCCCTCATGCAGCGGCGGTAGCTTATTCGCATCCGGCCAGGCAAATTTGAAAATCAATTAGGAGATTAAAATATGCATTTCATCGATCTGGCTGCCCAGCAAAAAAGGATCCGCCGGCAGCTCGAAGAAAGGATCAAAAAAGTCCTCGACCACGGCCAGTATATCCTGGGGCCGGAAATCCGCGAACTCGAGGAAAAGTTGGCCGCGTTCGTGAACATGCCCCATGCCTTGTCCGTCGCCAGCGGCACCGATGCCCTGCTCATGCCGCTGATGGTGGAGAATATCGGCCCCGGCGACGCCGTTTTCACCAGCACCTTCACCTTCATTGCCACCGCCGAGGTGATCGGATTGCTGGGCGCGACGGCGGTCTTCGTCGACATCGACAACGAAACCTTTAACATCGACCCGCTCAAGCTGGAGAGAGCGATCGCCAAGACGGTGACCGAAGGCCGCCTGAAACCCAGGGGCATCATCCCGGTGGACCTTTTCGGCCAGCCCGCCGAATATCGGGCCATTCAGGCCATCGCCGAAAAATACGGCCTGTTCGTTTTGGAGGACGCCGCCCAAAGCTTCGGCGCCGAGCAGAACGGCAAAAAGGCCGGCTCCCTGGCCAGGGTGGCCGCCACCAGCTTTTTCCCGGCCAAGCCATTGGGCTGCTATGGTGACGGCGGCATGATTTTCACCTCTAAAAAAGATATCTGCGACCAGCTGCTCTCCATCCGCGTTCATGGCCAGGGGGTGGACAAATACACCAACGTGCGCCTGGGCATCAACGGCCGCATGGATTCCCTGCAAGCCGCCGTCCTGCTGGCCAAAATGGAGATATTTCCAGAAGAGATCGAACTACGCCAGGAGGTCGCCGGCCGCTACAATCAGCTGCTGGCAGGAACCGTCAAGGTGCCGCGGGTGCTGCAGGAAAATGTTTCGGCTTGGGCGCAGTATTCGGTGCTGCATCCACGCCGCGACGAGATCGTTAAAAAACTTCGCGAGAACGGCATTCCGACCGCCGTCTACTACCCCATCCCCTTGCATCTGCAGGAGGCTTTCGCCGGCCTGGGCTACAGCCAGGGCGATTTCCCGGTCGCCGAAAAAATTGCCGATGAGATCTTCAGTCTGCCCATGCACCCCTACCTGGAACCGCAAACCCAAGAAGAGATCGTGGCAGCCATCAAGGGTGTGTGAGCCATTGGCGACTGAATAATTTTAATAACAGAATAAATCAGATGCCACAAAGGAAGAAATTTTTGGTTTTCGGTAGCCCCATCATTGAAGAAGCGGAGATCGCCGAAGTAGTGGCATCCTTGCGTTCCGGCTGGATAGGCACCGGACCGAAAGTCCACCGATTCGAGGAAATGTTCCGAACCTTCAATGGATCTCGCTATGCCTTGGCGCTCAACTCCTGTACGGCGGCTCTGCACCTATCCATGCTCGCACTAGGCATCCGCCCGGGGGACGAGGTCATCGTCCCGGCGATGACTTTCGCCGCCACAGCCAACGCTGTTATCCACGCCGGCGGCCGGCCGGTTCTGGCCGATTGCCGGCGCGAGACCATGAACATCGACCCTCAGGGCATAGAGCGGAAAATCACGAAGAAGACTCGGGCCATCATCCCGGTGCATTTTGCCGGCCGGCCATGCGAGATGGATGCCATCTGCGATATTGCCCGCCGGCACAACCTCGACATCGTTGAGGATTGCGCCCATGCCATCGAAGCCGAATTCAAAGGGAAAAAAGTGGGCCGTTTCGGCGCCCTCGGCTGCTACAGCTTTTACGTGACGAAGAACATCGTCACCGGCGAAGGCGGGATGGTCGTCACCAACCGCTCTGAGTATGCCGACAAGATCAAGGTGCTCGCCCTGCACGGCATGAGCAAGGACGCATGGAAGCGTTACTCAGATGAGGGGTTCAAGCATTACCAGGTAGTGTACGCAGGCTTCAAATATAACATGACCGACCTGCAGGCGTCGCTGGGCATCCACCAGTTGCCACGCATCGAACGCTATTGGTGCCGGCGCGAAAAAATCTGGCGGGCCTACGATGACGCATTCCGAGAACTACCGGTGTTCCTGCCCGCCCCAGTGACGAGCGGCATGAAGCACGCCCGTCATCTCTACACGCTGTTGCTGGATACCGAGCGACTGCGCATCAGCCGCGACCGGTTCCTCGAGCGGATGACACGCGAGAATATCGGCATCGGTGTCCATTATATCGCCCTGCATTTGCACCCGTATTACCGAAGAACCTACGGTTATAAACCCGGCGACTTCCCCAACGCCAAGTGGATATCGGAGCGGACGGTCTCCCTGCCGCTGTCGCCAAAACTCAGCGATGAAGACGTGGCCGACGTGATCGCGGCGGTGCGGGGCATCTTGTCCTAAATGACACCACGATTACTGGGTGTCCGACCGGCCACTGGCGCCGAGTGGGATGAGGCCGCCCGCAATTGCCCCCATGCAACTTTTTTTCACACCCGAGCATGGGCCAAAATGTGGGATGCTTTCGGAAGGCTCGAATCCGGAGCTCTTCGCTGCGACTTTTCGGACGGGCAACATCTGGTGCTGCCATTCTCCTCCAGACAGCGATTCCGGGGACTAGTCCAGGAACTGGTCATGTCAGCAGCGGGGACATACGGTGGGGCACTTTACGGCTCTGGAGTGACTCTTGAACATCTCCTGGCAGCGGTCCTCCGATTGGCACGGCGATACTCACTGACCTGGCGACTCACTCCGTACGAGCCTTTCGCAGCCCTGCTGGCGGATGCCTTGTATGCCCTCACAAAAAATTGGCTGGGGCTTTGGACATTGCGCGAGGACAGCAGCGAGACGCTTGACTTGAAAGATCTACGTCGCAATGGCGGATTGCTTGAACACGTATGCTACAGCTGTCGGAAACAGATCCACAAAGGAGAACGTGCCGGCATCGCCGTTCGCCAAGCTGTTGCTGCAACCGAATGGACGGCGTTCATCGGGCTCTACCGCCGCGCCATTTCACGCTGGGGTGAAAAGGCTACCCTATCATACCCGGATGAGCTGTTTTGGGCCCTGCAGGATCTCGCCCCGGAATCCTGCCGATTATGGCTGGCGTATCATGACGAAAAGCTGGTCGGTGGAAGTGTTAATTTCTACCACAACCGTCATGCCGTGGAATGGTTGGCAGCCTACGACCCGGATGCCTTCGTCCTCGGCGTGCGCAACTGGCAGACGATGCAAATGATCGAACATGCCAGCACCACCGGCTTCATGGTTTATGACTTCAACCCCAGCGGGTCGCTGCAGGGGACACGACGATTCAAACAAACGTTCGCCACCCAGCAACGACAGGCACCTTTGGTGGTGCGGCGGACTGTGTTGCACCGAGTGCTGGAAAGGATCCGCCACTGAGGAACATGAAATGTTAAAAAAAGCCTATAACGCGCTCTGCCGACTTCTACCCTATCACATCGCCAAAACCTACCTACTGCCCCTGCGCTACCGCCGAAGATCCGTTCACGCGTATCGGGCCAAGGAATTCTTCGAATCTTATTACTCTTTGACGGACAGCAACTCCGATGGGCATACCGTATCGCCCGATGCCCAACCGCTGCTGGTGCGCTACCATTACAACCAGGTTGAAAACGCCATAATCGAATTCATGGCCGTTCGAGCAGGGGCGCTACCGCTCAGCCATGTGTTGGACATCGGAGCGGGAACCGGTCACTGGACCGATTTTTATCTCAATACTTTCCACGCCGAGCAGGTGACAGCGATAGAAATATCAACGGTTGCCGCGTGTCGCCTGCAGGAACGCTTTCATTCTTCCCCGGTAACGGTTATTAACCAGGACGTCGCCAGCGCCGGGCCGCTCCCTGATGCGGTTGACCTGGTCAGCGCGATCGGAGTCATGTTCCATATCGTGGACGATGCGGAACTGGAGCGAGCGGTCGAGCACCTGGCTGCTCGGCTTCGCCCTGGCGGGATCTTTATCATCAGCGGATATTTCGGCTGGATCAACCAGAACACCCAGTTCCACCGCAGCGACAATTTTTCCTCGTGGACCGAAACCCGCAATGTCTCCGATCGTAGCCCACTGTTGGTTGACAAACGTGTACGTTCCGTCTTTTTCTGGCGGCGCCTGCTGGGCCGCCATCATTTGCATATCGAACAGGTGCGTCGGCATCGCAACCCGATGCATGGTCCGGAGAACAATATCCTGTTCGCCGTCCGCAGGGGCTAAAATGCTGTTCGGGTTGAGAAGCCGGCTGCTGTCCCAAATGGAGAAATGGGAGCGAACCCACGCCTTTGATTGCGGTTCGACTCAACTTTTCCTGACCGGCCTTCCGCGGACAGGCACTACCTTGGTCAGTCAGTATATCGTCCACAGACTAGATGTGGCCTACTTCACGAACGGCGTAAGCCGTTTCCCGTTGGCGCCATGCACGGTAAGCCGCTGGCAGCGGTGGTTCCATCCTGCATACCAGTCTGACTTCCGCAGCGATTACGGCCGCAGTCGGGGCCCCATGGCTCCGCGCGAAGCCGGTGCCTTCTGGGGCCACTACTTCAACATCGATCGCTACCAGGAGGTCAGCGATCTGCCCGCGTCTCATTTGGAGACAGTACGGCGGACCATCCTGCGGATGCAGAATATCTTTGCCGATGCCCCCTTCATGAACAAGAACGTCAAGCACCTGTTGCGCTTGAACATACTTGCCCACATTTTCCCGAACGCCCATTTCCTGGTCGTCGAGCGTTCGCTGCCCGATGTCGCCATTTCGGTGCTGGTCGGCAGGCGCAAGCTAAGCCCCGACGGCTCACGCTGGTTCTCCATCGTTCCCCGCTGTTTCGAGGAAATCCGCCACTTGCCGGTCGTCGAGCAGATCCCGCGCCAACTCATCGACATCCAGGAAAAAATGAACGAAGACCTCAGGCAGATCGACCCGGCCCGGGTCCTGCATGTCCCCTACGACGATTTTTGCCGGGACCCGGAAGTGCTGATCAGCGCAATCCGGCAGCGTTGCCCGGGTACGCGCGAGAAAAATCCCGCCGTCGCATCCTTCCCCGAAAAGCGGCACGAACCCGCAGACGCCGAGCAGGAGAAATTGATATGCATACTGCAGGAACTGCTCGCCGACCGGAACACACGAGCATCCAGGTTGTCTGACGGCAACGACCCACAACCGATTGGAAATCTCCGTTAATGGCTGTTAAAAATCCGAGCCGGCGCTATTATGCCCGTTACCCACTGAGCCATCCCGGCTGGTTGGTAATCCGAAGGGCCGGCGCCCAGATCGAAGCCGCCGCAGCCAGCCACTTCCATGGCAACCTGATCGACATCGGTTGCGGAAACAAGTGGAAAAGCGACCTGGTCGGCCGCTTTGTTGAACATTATGTCGGTGTCGATCATGCCGGCAGCTCACACGATCACTCGGCGATCGACCGCACCGGCACGGCGTACGCGCTGCCCGCGGCCGACGGCGAGTTCGACTGCGTTCTGTGCACATCGGTGCTCGAACACCTGGAAGAACCGGAAACAGCGCTGCGGGAGGCATTGCGCGTGCTCAAACCCGGCGGCACGGCGGTATTCACCGCCCCACAGACCTGGCATTTGCACGAGGAGCCGCGCGATTTTTTCCGTTTTACCCGCTACGGCATCGACCACATTTTTGCCAAAGCCGGGTTCGAGGTGCTCGAGATCAAGGCCCTTTCAGGTTTTTTCGTGACCTTCGGAAGTGAATTCAATTATTATTTGAACAGTTTCAAGTGGGGAATTTTCTGGCCCTTTATTTCGCTATGCACTGCCTTTAATAACCTGTTCTTTCTGGCCCTGGAGAAACTGCATCGCAACGAAAAATGGACCTGGGCGTACGTCGTCATAGCCCGTAAGCCAGCGATCTCCGGGCCAAAATGAACGTATCGCCACCAGCACCGAATCCGTTGAACCCAATGGAGCGGGAGTTATGGCATGAATTGCGCGAACGCATCCTGCAAGGCATACGAGCCTATTCGGGAAACGACGACCCCGACCGTATTTCCCATATCACGAACAATTGGTTCAACGACAGGGACAACTACGACGGACGCTGGAGTGTCATCCGTGAGCGCTTGCCAGGGAAAGAAAGGATATTGGATATAGCTGCCGGTTGCGGCACCTTCCTCCTGCACGGCCTGCATCTCGGTCGCGACGTCTGGGGAGTGGAGCCCGAATCCTGGAAGCAGCAATATTTTTCCAAGAAGATTGCGGCCTCAGGATACCCCGCAACCTATCGGCCGAGGCTTGTCCCCGGCTGGGGCGAGGCTCTTCCCTTTCCGGATGCCCATTTCGGACTGGTCACCACGTTCCAGACCCTGGAGCATGTACGTGATGTCAGGCAATGCCTGAGTGAGATGCTGCGGGTTTTGAAACCGGGCGGGGTTCTATATGTCCGCGCTCCGGACTACAGTGGTTTTTTTGAGCCCCACTATGGAATCTTTTTCTGGCCGAAGATGAACAAGAACATCGCCGCCCTCTATTTGAAATTTCTGGGCCGTCCTTTAACCGCTCTGCACGAGCTCAACTGGATCACCGAAAGACAGATCATCTCCCTGGTCCGAGAACTCCCGTACGCAACCAGTATCTCCAGAACATCCGCCACGCCGGAACCAACCCGCCATATGTTTGCCGCCTGCCAGTCTCTGCGGCATTGGTTGGCACGCCCCGGCCGTTTTTTGCAGGAAGAAAAGCAAATCGACCTGTGGGTAACCAAGATTGCATGAGTAGCCAAGAGAACCAGAAAAGCAACAGCGCTGATTCCCTGCTGCAACGCACCCTTCACGGTCTGGGCTGGAGCGGGCTGTCGCAAGTGCTGCGCCAGGTGTTGCAGGTCGGCGTATCGATCGTGCTGGCCAGGCTTCTGGTTCCGGGTGATTTTGGAACGCTGGCGATGGTCCTCGTCTTCACCGGCTTCGCCGCCTCTTTCAGCGACCTGGGGCTAAGTGCCGCCTTGATCCAGAAACAGGACGCCGGGAAACGGCATGAGGCCACTGTGTTCTGCCTGCAGCTGTTTGTCGGCATCACCCTGGCCCTGTTACTGGTCGCCGCCGCTCCGTTGATCGCCGGCTTCTACAAGAATCCCCGTTTGGCCCCGCTGTGCCTGGGTATCGCTCCGACTTTTATTTTGACCGCGTTTTTGGGAGTGCCGATGGCCCTGCTGCAAAAAAACATGGCCTTCCGGAAAATCGCCAAGATAGAAACCGTCGCAGTGTTTTTTTCGGGGGCGGTCGCCATCCTGCTGGCCTTGAACGGCTGGGGCATCTGGAGCCTGGTGGTCCAGTCCCTATTAACCGCCCTGCTCATTGCGGTTCTGAGCTGGCGGTTGAGCCGCTGGCAGCTTTCACTCGCGTTTGACCTGTCGGCTTGGCGGGAACTTCGCAGTTTCAGCTCATCGCTGACGGGATTCAATCTCTTGAATTACTGGATTCGCAACCTGGACAACCTGTTGGTCGGGAAATTCATCGGGCCGGCCGCCCTGGGCATCTATTCCCGGGCTTACAACCTGATGCTCTACCCGATCAGCCAGGTGAGCAGCACGGTCTCGCGGGTGATGTTCTCCGCCATGGCCTCCATTCAGGACCAGACCGAACGCCTGCGCGCCATCTACCTGCGCGCTGCGCGCCTGATCGCCTTGGTCACGTTCCCGCTCATGATCGGCATGGCCGTGCTGGCCGACCTTTTCATTGTGACCGTCTTCGGCCCCCCTTGGAAGGATGCCGCCGCCATCCTGCGCATCCTGGCCATCGTAGGCCTGCTGCAGTCGGTCGGGACCACCCTGGGATGGATCTACACGGCACGGGGGCGCACCGACACCATGCTTCGTATCGGCGCGGCGGCCGGGGTCGTCTATGCAGCTGCCTTCATCATCGGCTTGCGCTGGGGGGTGAAGGGCGTGGCCACCGCCTACGCCGCCAGCGGGTTCCTGCTCCTGTGGTATCCTTCCTGGCGTATCGCCGGCAGGATCATCGGGCTGACTTTCGCCCGCATGGTCTCCAACCTGGCCGGCATTTTTGCCTGCAGCGCCGGCATGGGCGCTGCCGTCATGGCCTTGCAGCGATATATTTTCCTGAGGCCCGGTTGGATTTCCCTCCTTGCCCTGGTGGGAGCGGGAATAATGGTTTATCTCGTGCTGATCCATTTTTCCCGCCTGGTTGCTTACCAGGACCTGCGCCGAATACTGCGTGAACAATGGCAGGCCAGGCGCCGGCTGGATGAAAACGTGACGCCATGATCCTGAACCCTGCAATAAACAAACCGGCAGCCGCGGCCGGCGATGCCGTGGCCCACGTTCACCACTTCTTTCTGCCCAGGTCGGAGACCTTCATCTACAACATCATCACCCATATGCGCCGTTTTCATCCCGTCCTTGTCTCCTGGAAATACCGCAACCTGGAGCACTTCCCGCTCCCCCAGGCCGATCGTTTTTCCATGTCCGTGCCGGTCGGGAGCTGGCGCTGGCTCCGGCAGGGGATCGGCCGCCGCCTGCTAGACCGGGAACTCGGAGCAGAGAGGTTTTTAAAACAACGCCGGGCTGTATTGCTGCATGCCCATTTCGGCCGCAACGGCATCTGGGCGCTGCGCCTGAAGCGGGCCCTCCGCCTCCCCCTGGTGACCACTTTTTACGGCCACGACATGTCAAGGGCCACTTCCCTGGCTTCCTGCGCGGAAGGATATCCGTCGCTTTTCGAGGAAGGCGACCTCTTTTTAGTCGAAGGACCGCACATGAAAGAGCGCCTGGCCGGGATCGGCTGTCCCACGGAGAAGATCGAGATCCAGCCTATCGCCATTCCGCTGGCCGCTCTGTCCTTCCGTCCGCGCCGTCCCAAAGCGAAAGGCGAAGCCGTCACCATCATCTTCAGCGGCCGCTTGATTGAAAAGAAAGGGCTGCTGGTCGCGCTGGCGGCCTTGAACGCCATCCGCTCGGCCTGTCCTTTTTTTGAATTCCGCATCATCGGCGACGGGCCGCAACGGCAGGAGATCGAGGACTTCATCCAGCTCCACGCCATGAAATCATTCATCCGCATGATGGGTTTCCTCGATTACTCCGCCTACCTGGAGCAGATGGCTCACGCCGATCTCTTTATCCATCCGAGCATGACCGCCGCCGACGGCGACAGCGAGGGCGGCGCACCGACCACCATTCTTGAAGCGCAGGCATTGGGCCTACCGGTCCTGGCCACCCGCCACGCCGACATTCCCTATGTCGTCGTGCCTGGAGGAAGCGCCATGCTCAGTGCGGAGGGCGATATCGCGGGTTTGGCTGAAAACACGGCCCGCTTGCTCAAGAACCAGGAATCGTGGGCGGCGATGGGCATTGCCGGCCGCCGCCACATGGAAGCGCATCACGATGCGGACCGGGAGATCCGGCGGCTGGAAGGCCGCTACGCCGAATTGATCGAGAGATCCAACGCACATTCCCATGGCCGTTGATCTTCTCCTGGTCTCCTTCTACTTCCCTCCCTACCCGGGGGTCGGGTCCAAGCGCTGGGGTTTCCTGAGTCGCTTCTTTGCTGAAAACGGCTATACCGTGGCCGTGGTCACTTCCCCGTTGAGCGTTCGGGAAGCCGCGGTGCCTTTTTCAGCCGGGCTTGAAAAAATAACCGTTCACACCGTGCCCGCGCCTTCCTGGCGGCCGCCGCCGATCCCGCGCTTGCCCTTCATCGAGGAATGGCTTACCTGGCAGCGCCCTTTCCGGCGATCCTTGGAGCATCTCATCCAGCAGGAGCATCCACGATTGCTTGTCTTTAGCGGCGGCCCTTTTTTCTCTTTTACCCTGGCCCCCGGCCTGGGGAAACGCTTCCATGTACCTTACTGGCTTGATTTTCGCGATGCCTGGGACCTGGGGTCTCATGTATCCCTGCGTTTCAGCGCTCCCCTGGTCCGTCACCTGGAGCAAAGTGCCGTCCGCAATGCCCAGGTCATCACCGATGTCACCCCGGAGATGGCGACCCTGCGCCGTGCTGCCTTCCCCGACCTGCCGCCGGAGCGCTTCCAAGTGCTGGAAAATGGTTTCGAGGGAAGCCCCGGCTCGCCTGCCCCGCCCTCGCCCCTGGGCGCGGTCCTGCGCCTGGGCATCTGGGGAAAGTTTTCCCCGTACCATCCCGATCATCCGTTGCTCCTTCTAGCTGCGGTCGCGGAACTGACCGGGGAGTTCTCCATAGAGATCCACCACTTGGGTGTTGCTGGAGAAGAGAAAGCCCTCTCCGAGGCCGCCGCCCGCCACGGCCTCGCGAACGATCTCCACTTTCACGGTTATAGTGATTACGAGGCTGGCATCGCTTTTTTAACCTCCATGGATATCATGGTCGTCAACCACCGCTCTTCCCTTATGGTCGGCACCAAAGTCTATGACGCCATCCGCATGAACAGGCCGATCCTGGCCATCTGCCAAACGGATGACGCCCTGGCCCGGCTGCTGAAGCCTTTCCGCTATGCCTATCAGGTGTCGACAACCGCTGAGGCGGCTGCCGCGCTTCGCAACGTCATCCGCATGCGGCCTGGCTGTCTTGCTCCCGACCTGGACCCCGAGCCCTATTCCCGGCGCCAACAAGCACAGAAGATCCTCCCCCTC
The DNA here is from genome assembly GCA_026393775.1 of Candidatus Aminicenantota bacterium. Lineage (GTDB taxonomy): Bacteria > Acidobacteriota > Aminicenantia > UBA2199 > UBA2199 > UBA2199. The sequence goes on along the minus strand of JAPKZM010000269.1, from coordinate 14,380 downwards.
CTGGCATCTCTGCTGGGATCACGCTGAGTAGTGGGATTGTATTCACTCCCCGGCCCTGCAATAATAGAGAATCGCTTTCCCCAGGTTGGAGGTAGCTGCGTGTTTGAGCAAGAAAACATGGACACCGGGTCGGCGCCCGGCCCACGGGTACTCGTTTGGCCAAGCTGGTGGTACCCGAACCGGAACGCCCCTCTCGGCGGCCTCTTCGTCAACCGCCAGACGGCCGCAATTGCTGCGTTCTGCCCCACAGCGGTCCTCTTTGTTACCCCGGATCCGTCCTTGAAAACGCAGCGCGAGATTGTCTATGAGGTCGAAAACGGCCTGCCTACCGTGCGTGTCTACTTCCGGCCGGCTCCGCCTTCCCCCTGGCAAGCCCTATCCAACACCCTGCGTTTCATGGCCGCCGCATCGGCTGGCCGCCGCGCTCTACCGCTATCGTTCCAAAAACCCGATCTGATCCAGGTTCAGGTTACGCCGCCGATCGGGCTGATCCTTTTCTTGCGATTTTTTTGGCGCCGGATGCCGCTGGTCTTCAGTGAGCACTGGACCCAATATCTGCTACCTCCCGGTAGGGGAAATCGCCTGCGAACTTGGTTTATCAGGCGTTTCAGCGCGCATTGCGCCGCCGTGACCACGGTCTCTGAAATGCTGGCCCAAGGCATGCGCGCTCACGGTTTGAGGGCGCCTCTTTGGCGGGTTATCGGAAATGTCATCGACCCGGAAATTTTTTTTCCAGAGAAAAAAAATACCTCCCGGAATGTTTTCTCCATCCTGCATGTTTCCTTCCAAAAGAAATCAAAGAATATTGCCGGTATCATACGCGTCATGGGCATATTGGCCCGGCACCGTCCCGACATTCACCTGCTGGTGATCGGAGACGGACCGACCCGCGAGGAATGCGAGGAGCAAGCCCGGTTCCTGGGGTTGCTCAACCGCGTAGTCTTTTTTAAGGACCCGCTTCCCGAAAAGGAGGTAGCGGCAGCCATGCGCCAGGGGGACATCCTCGTTGTATTCAGTGAAATCGAAACCTTTTCCTGCGTGGCCGCCGAAGCCCTGGCAAGTGGCTTGGCCGTGGTTTCCACGCCGACAGCGGTGGCTGAGTACCTGCCGGAGGGATCGGGCATCCTGGTGCCCTTCGGAGATGAAAATGCTCTGGGGTCAGCCTTGGAAAAAATGGTTGACCGCTTGCCCACATTCGATGGAGCGCTCGGCCGCCGGATAGTCACCGAGCGTTTCGCACCCCGCGAGATCGGGCGACGATTTCATGACTTGTTCCAGCGGGTGCTCGGGAAAGTCTAGCCATGAACATCCTGCTGGTCGCTTACTATTTTCCTCCGCTCAACAACGCCGGTGCAATGCGCCCGCTACAGATGGCCCAATGGTTAAGGCGCTGCGGCCATACCGTTTCCATCCTTACCCATGGCTATGAGGAGATGGCCGACACCAGCCCTGAAATTATCCGTGTCCATGACCCGGCCTTTGTACGCGCCCATCAGGGTAAGAAATTGATCTGTTGGCTATTCTGGCGGGCATGGGCGGAGCTTCAGAATTACTGCGGCCACTATGCCTCGATTTTTTCCCCCTGGCGCCGGGCCGTATTGCGCCGGGCCGAGGAAATCCGCCAGGCTTGCCTCCCTGACCTGATCCTAGTTACTTATCCGCCGCAGGAAGTGCTGGAAATCGGCCTGGAATTATCGCGCCGCTTTCACGTCCCCCTGATCAGTGATTTCCGTGACGGTTTGCTATTCCACCCCATAGAAGAAAAACGGTTGCATTCCCATCATTGTGTGAATGAAAGATACAAGGAGACCGAGGCGGCGGTCGTCGCCAGTTCGCAACTGGTCGTGGCTGTGACTCCAGTCTTGCAGGATTATTTCAGCCGCGTTTATCCAGGTTGTCGCTGCGAAACGGTTTACAACGGCTACGATGAAGACGAATGGCATGATTTGCCCAAACCATCATTGGCTCAAGGTTGTTTTCATATTGTGCACACCGGGAGGTTCGCCCTCTCGGACAGCGCCACTACTATCGATCCTTTTCTCGCCGCCTTGCGCCAGGCTGGCCGAAATAATCCCAACAGGCCTTTTCGTCTCCACCTGATCGGAGAGTATTCGCGCCGCGAAATGTCTTTGTTGGAGAATTTGATCCTTACCGGCGTGGTGGTGATCCATCCGCTCAAGGATCGTCGGGAAACTCTGGCCTACCAGAAGGCCGCCGACCTGCTCTTGCTCATCACCCGTCCGGGCGTGCGCAGCGGTATCCCTTTGAAGCTGTTTGAATACCTATATTCCGGAAAACCCGTTCTGGCGCTCACCGATGATGCCCACGTGCGGCGGATCGTCGAAGACTGCGGATGCGGTTGGTGCGTTCCGCCGCTGGATGAACTGGCGATCGCCTGTCTCATGGAGCGGATCCTTTTTGATCCCATATTTTATCGTTCTCCGCAGCGTAACCAGGAAAACATCGGCGCGTATTCCTGGCCAAGGCAGATGACACGGTTCAACGACATGCTCGACTCATTGGCCAAGCCAGCCGCCAAGCCACAAACCGATTCCCCGCGCCACGTATGTCCGTTTCCAGGCGATGATGCATAAAAAGATCCTTTTTCTCTGTTTACTGGTCCTGCTGCCTTTACTGGTTTATCTCCCCTCCATTAAGCACGAGTTGATCTGGGATGACAAACCCATGATTTTGGAAAACGACATACTGCAAGGTGAATTTTCCTTGCTTGCCCCTTTTCGCAGCGGCTATTGGGCTTCGACCAGCCAAAGAGGTTCCGGCTACGATTATTACCGGCCGCTGACGGTCCTTTCCTTCATGATAGAAAAAGCCATTTGGGGATTGGACTCCTTCCACTTGCACCTGGTGAACCTGCTCATCTTTATTGCCAGTTTGATCATGATGTACTTTTTTCTCAGCCGGCAAACCGCAGTCAATGGAATTGCCGAGACGGCAGTCTTGCTCTTCGCCCTTTTCCCACTCAACCTGGACAGTATCTCCTGGGTCGTCGGCCGCAACGACTTGCTGATGCTTTTCTTCGGACTGCTGGCCCTCTATCTATTCGATCTCTTCCTAACCAGGAGAACCATCCTGCTCGGGATGTTTTCGGCCGCAAGTTACCTGCTGGCCCTTTTTTCTAAGGAAGCGGCCCTCTTTTTTCTGCCGGTTTTTCTTTTGCATGAGCTAAGCCGGCGCAAGCGTCTTTACTATCCCATTCATGCCACATACCTGGTCGTCTCAGCTTTGTATTGGGGAGTCAAGTCAGTGGTCATTGGCCGCAGCGGCATCCCCATCCACTTCTTTCCCTCGCTTTGGCAAAACTGCCGTGTCCTACTTGGAGTACTGGGCTACTATTTCCGTTCACTTATATTTCCATTTCACTATGATATGTTCCTGCCCGTAAATACAGTTACAACCTTAATCAACTCAATTCTAGGATTTATTTTTCTTTCACTCATGGTGATGCTTTTGTGGTTGGGACGTAAAAAAATCCAATATCTACAGGCATGGATCTGGAGCGTCCCCCATCTGGTCGGTTACATGCTGTTTGCCTTTACTCCCACTTATCCATACAACATCTCCACCCGCTATTTGATGCTCCCTACCATCGGCCTGGTGTGGCTTCTGAGCCATTGGCTCCACTCTCTGCCCCGATTTTTCGAAAAACTCGTTTTGGCCGCATTTCTCATTATTTCATCCTCAACCGTCATCGGCAACCTCCCAAGATATCACAACGAAACGAGTTTCTGGGCCAGCGCCCTAAGCTCCTGTCCCAATGACAGTTTTTTCCTGAGCAAATACGCCGGGCAACTACGCGCCAACGGCGATTTCGTCCGCAGTGAAATTCTTTTACGCCGGGCACTGACCTTCGAGATGGCAAAGTCCACCGCCGTGACAATCGCTCTGTGGTTGGCCGATATTGCCTGCAGCCAAGCTCGTTACGCAGAAAGCCTGGACTGGCTTGAAAAAGTGCGTTCCCTGCCCCTTGATCTTCCACGGACCAATTACCGCCTAATGAAACTCCTGCGGATCCATTGGGCCAGGGGTGAACTGACAGAAGCAGAAGCAACCATTCAGGCAATGGCTTCTATTTCGCCCAGCGAGCAAAACAAAAAGATAGGCATTAAACTTTATTTGGCTTTCGCCGCCTGGGAAAAAGCCCGGGAAGCTGCGCTGGCGCTGGCCGGCCCTCAATCCAGCGATTGGCTCGTCCTGATCCAAAAAGAAAAACTCGCCTTTCAGTCCATGTCACCAAGGCAGCGGTCCTTATATTTTCTGAGTTATGAAAACTTCGATTTCGCCTGGAAACTGTGGCCAAAAGGAATCCTCTTTAAATTCGACGATCACCTGCATGCAACCAGACTGGCGTTCCTTTCCGGGCACGAAGAGGAGGGGAATAAAATGATCGCGGCCATAGTTGAAAAAGGAAAAAACGATTTCCGCATCCTGAACTCGCTCGGCAATCTTTTTTTCGACCTGCAGCGGGCCGATGAAGCCGTGTCGTTCTATCGGCGCTCGCTGCGCCTGAATCCCGGGCAACCCGCGTTGCGTGAACGCCTGGAGCGGCTGGATTTGAAAGATGCATCCGAGCTGATAGAATAGGTCGGGCTGGCTGCGCTTCGGACATGCGCGCTAAGCCTGCCCAGCATGGAAAATGAGACAATGAAAAAATGGCGGGTAAACTGGAGAGGATGCGGTTGCGGTCATTCCGTTTACATTTATCTTTTTTCGCTTTATCCGATCCTTTTTCTTTACCAGCAAAATATCAGCGAAGTCGCTTTCAGGGTGATCCTCCCGCCCATGGCCCTGGCGCTCGCATTGACCATGGCTTTATGGCTTTGCCTGAAGCCAGTCGTCAAAAACAGGGGGAAAAAGGCTCTGGTCATTTTTTTGATTCTGCTGTTGTTTTTTTATTACCAGCTGATCCATGACGCGCTCGCCGAAGTCATCGGCCGTCTGGGCAAGCCTTTCTCCGCCCTGCCGCCGGCGCTGGCGATAGGCGCAGGCGTGGCACTCGCTGTCTTTTGGATCCTCAGGTCAAAACGCTCGTTCAGCGCTACCGGCAAAATTTTAACCGTCATCATGCTGGCGCTGCTGGCCTGGAACGTCGGCGGGATCCTCCTTTACCATGTCCGCAACGCGAACGTGAAAAACGCCCGCACTTTTTTACAAAAAAAGGAAATGCGGCTCCCGGCTCCAGCGTCCTCGAAACCCGACATATATTGTTTTTTTATTGATGAGTTCGCCAGCCTGGAGACGATCGCGAATATATTCCATTATGACAACTCGGCATTCACGGAACGGATGCGGGCGGCGGGCTTCTTCATCGCCGAACGAAGCCGCAGCTTGTACGTCTGGACCCCGGAGGCGATCGCCTCCGTCTTGAACATGGGAAAACTTCCGGCCAAGACCGATCCGGCCCTTCTGATCAGGCAAAACAAGGTCAGCCGCTTCCTGAAGGAACAGGGGTATTCGATTGTCGATTTCCCCTATGAAGGCCTGACCGCCTTGGACGATTCGCAACAACATTATTTCTATGCCCAGGAGCGCGCCTCGGTTTTTTTTAACGATTTTTACCGGACCCTGGCCGAAATGTCGATCCTGTACCCGCTGGTCGAAAAATGGCAGAAGGACGATGACAAATATGCGCTGTTCTTCCGCAGGCGGGTTTTGTACGTCTTCGAACAAATGCCGGCGATCGTGAAACTGGCCGGGCCGAAGTTCGTCCTGGTCCATCTCTTCAGTCCCCACGCCCCCTTTGTCTTTGACCAGGAAGGTGGAGTCGTGCCGGCGGAACATGCCATCGATTATTCCGTGCGCAAGTATTATCTGGAGCAGTACCTTTATATCAGCCGCAGGCTGGCCGAAACCATGGAAATGATCCTGAAAAAATCCGCCGCGCCGCCGATCATCGTCGTCCAATCCGATCATGGCTATCGCGGTTCATTTCGCAAACCGTTCTTGCAGGTCGTTCCCGAAGTGGAAAAAAGAAATATTTTTCTGGCTCTGTACCTGCCCGGATACCCTTATGCGCAGCTGGACGCAGCCCTCGCGCCGACCCATGTCTTCCCCCTGATCCTGAACCACTATTTCGGTCAAAACCTAGCCGACCGTTCGCGCCAATGAAAAAATTCGCCTGCTCGTCCTATTTTTCCGGCTGGCCAATTTCCTTGTTCCTGATCACCAGCGCCCTGCTCTATTTCAGCTTTTTGCCGGTCAACTATAGTTTTGACGGCACCGTGTTCAGCCACTTCCTGCGTTATGCATTGATCAAGCATGACTGGCTGGGCGTGACCCAGATCCATCATCTGCTTTATTTCCCGGCTAACTACCTGATCTACCGCGTCCTGGAAGCCCTTTTTCATTACCGGGTCCTTGAATTCTTTCACCTGCAACTTTTTTCGATGCTGTTCGCCATCCTGAACCTTGGGCTGGTGGGGCGGATGCTGAAAAAAATCGGCTTGACTCCGGCTCTGCGCCTGTTCGGCGTGGCGGTTGTCGCTTTCTCATACTCTTTCTGGTTATACGCGGTCGATGCCGAAGTCCATATGCCGGGAGTTTTTTTCACGCTGGCCGGCTTGTACCTGCTTGTTTTCCGGGAAACCAGGGCTTCTACTCTGGCTCTTTCCGCATTGTGCTTCGTCCTGGCGGCCGGATTCCATTTGACCAATGGACTGATCGTCGGGACCGTATTTTTCTATCTACTGCAAAAGCATTCATCCTGGCGCCGTTACCTGCAATTTCTCCTAGCCTATTTATCGTTCGGACTGATCTTTTACGGTACGTATGCCGCCCTTTCCCACAAGCCCATTTTCCGCATCCTCTACAATATTTTTTTCGGTCCCGATATCTATTCCGGTTATCGCCTCACGTCCTTTCACCCACCGGGATTGACGACATTCATTTCTTCACTGAGCGGTCTGCAGCACGCATTGCTCACCCAAGCCGGGATTTGGACATGGTTGATATCGGCCGGTTTTCTGGCCTTGCTGGCCGTGGCATGCAAGCCGGCGGCCCAGCCGGTTGGGAGAACATTCAAATGGGCCATGTTCTTCTGGTTCGCGCCCTATTTCCTTTTTTTTTCATTCTGGGATACGGGAAACATCGAATACAAAATTCATATCATGGTCCCCCTGCTGCTGATCGCCATCACCGCCCTGGGCGACCTGAAGCCGTTTATCGCCAACATTATCGGCGCTTTTCTGGCCGGCGCTCTTCTATGGATCAATTTTTCTTACGGCATCATGCCCTTGAACGACATCAACAATAACATCAACTACCAGGTCGCTATAGGTATTCAAAAGCAAGTTCCGGAACGGGGGCAAATCCTGATCACCGGGAATCCCCCGGGTTACGCATTCGGAAAAATCTATCTTCCCTATTTTGCCTGGCGCGAAGTGCTCATCCTCGATTGGCTGCTGGGTAAGGGACACTCCCTTGCCGAGATCCAAGCCCGGCTCAAAAAAAACGCCGCCATGGGGCAGCCGATTTATGCGCTCGGCGAAATCGTCGAGATGAATGATGCGTTGAAAAATCTTCTAGCTTTCCATCACATCCCGGAGGGTGAATATTCCCGGTTCCGCGCCAGCATGCGTTCGGCCCTTGTATCCAGGCTTCCCGGCGGCTTCCGTTTGTACCGCCTGGAATTCACCTCTCCCTAACGATCGCCGATTTTATAAAGGCAGACAGATCCTTGGCGGAAAATCGGCGTCAAGGAATTGAGGAAATAAAACAGCTTCTCCTGTTCCCCCGCGCTCAAAATCGCGTAATTTTTCTGCAAGCGTCGCAATTCACCGGCGTTCACCACCAGATAGGAGAATCCCTCCTTGTGCATGGCCGTTACAAATTCGCCAACGCTCGAGCTGGGTTCCAGGTATTTTCTTAAAATGCAATAATCTATGGCCGAAGAAACCTGGTACGGCCTTTTCAGATAATAATTGCGCGCTTCCCCGGCAATCAAGATCCTTGCCCCGGGCGGAGCGTTCGCGTTGATGTAAGCAAACACCGGGAAAGCCGGGAAAAAATATTCCCGGTACTGCTGGCTGGAAAATTTTCCGCTCAGCATGGTGTGCGCCAGATAAAATTTTTCCAGCAGCGCAAAGCCCATGACAAAATTAATCACGATGAGCAGATAAAAAATCAGTTTGGCGATCGCGCCGCCTATTGCTTCGTATGCCTGCAGGGAAAAAATCGCCAGCAGGACGAAAACCACGTAGATGAAACGAATACTGGCCGTAAAGAAAGGGGCAATGGCCAGCAGCAACAAAGACCACAACAGCCATTTTTTTTGAACCAAAGGGTGCAGGAGCAGGAAAGGCAGGAAAATTAAAAAAATCGGCCCGACCAATCCTCCGTAGCCATAGGAATAAAAAGACAAGCTATAGGGCAATTTGAAAAAATCGCCAGGCGAATGAACGATTTGTCCCACCTCGGCCTGCAACCGAGTTTGTCGCTCCCCGTCCCAGAAAGCGGCCGGGAATGTTTTCTGGAAAAATGGAAAAAAAGGATTGCCAATAAAGCGGTAATTTTTTACCAGCAGGGGAGAGACGACCAGAAAAACGATCAGGGCCGTGAGCGCCAATTTTTTCAGGTCGCCTTTCTTCCATGGCTTGATGGTCAAGAGCAGGAAAAGCGCCAGCGGCAGCAGGTTGAAATACTTGACCCCCACGGCGAAACCCCAGAAAACGGCCGATAACTTGAAATTTTGCCGCTGGTGCTGCTTGATGGCCAAAAAAATGAAAATGGCGCTGCACAGGTCATTCTTGCAGGTAACCAGCAGGAACAGGGTCATGGGCAGCGAAACGATCGCCAAAAGCAGGAGCCAGCGCTTCTTGACGCCCCAATTTTCAACGGCCTCATCGGCGACGGCCAAAACAAAAAGCGCGCCCAGCAAAAAATGGAAGAGGCGCGGCACGAGATCTCCGAGGAACACGCCGGGAATCATGGCAATCTCGTAATAGATGAACGTGTTGGCGAACATGAACTGCGGCGTGGCGACGAAACCGCCGCTTTGCAAGTATAAATTGGGAATTCCCAGGTGATAGACCAGCGAGTCGTAAAAAGAGGGCGGCAACGCGGCGTAGAACATGGGAAAAACAAAAATAGCGAATTCAAACTGCGGCCTGGCGAAGAACTGTTTCAGCCCGGCCAGGCTTTCCCGGTGCCGGTTCTTGTTGAGCATCAGGAAAAGCAGAAGGATGGCCGCCCCGGCGAAGAAAGTCAATACGGTCACCCTGTTCAGGATTTTAAAAAAAGCAGCCAAGTAGAAATAGGCCGTGCTGGCCATCAATCCCAGTGCCGCGGCTTCCAACATCCCGACAGCGGCAATTCTGAATTTCCAGGCGATGAAAAAACCCAGGCCAACCACCGCCGCCAGCAGGCCAACGGCTCCGAGCAAAGGGAAAACCAACCATTGGCCGTAGCTGAAAAAGATCAGGTTGACGGCAAAAACAACGGCTGCCAGCAACAGCAGATTATGGAGAATTTTTTTGTTCATCGATGAAAGTATAACATTTTCCTCGAACGAAAACCATTTGACATTTGGGGTTAATTCACGTATATTTTTTTAGAGCCTTATAGCAAATTCTACTATTTGTTAGTTTTTTAGAACAAATTTTGAATTTGCTATTTAAGGCTCTTATCCAGCTCGGCTGGGTCAGGAGAAACCATGAAAAATTGGTTCTTGCCACTAGTTTTACTATCCACTTTCATCTCCATTCCGGCCGCCGAATCAACGTCGCAGCCGATCGAATTAACCTTCACACCCGGCCTGGAATTTTCCTATCATTCGATCGCTATTCTTTGCGGTGAACAAAAAACAGCCAATAGTTTCAATTTGCTGTCTCCGAGGCTGACGCTGCAGGTGGACATCTCCGACTTCATCACGCTGGAAGTTCTGGCCGGCTACCATTTCGCTTTCGCCAAGGACCCGGTTTATTTCAACGCCCTGCCACTTTCCCTCAACTGGGACCGGCAAAAATTCCAGGGTTTGCTGCTGGGCATTGCCCTAGCCGCCGAACCGTTCGCTTTCGGTGATTTTTTCATGAAAGCCAGGGGGGAATTCGTCTTCGTCCTGGAAAAGGACAAGGCCTGGGAGGTGACGCTTCCCCTGGTCAGCGGACAGGCCACGGGGGAGAACGCCTTCACCCTGATCACCCTGGATGTGACCCTTCACTACCAGGGATTGTCGGGCCTGACCTTTTTCCTTGGCCCGCGCTTGAATCTGCTGCACGGAAAATTCATCGCCGCCGAAACCGTCGTCGACCTGCAGGGCCAGCAGGAAATGAGCTACAAGCAAAAAAACCTGATCGGGCCGCTGGCCGGCGCGGTGCTAGAAATCGGCGACAACTGGGAATTGACCTTCAAGGCCAGCCTGCTGGCCCGGACTGAGTTGTCTCTGGCTGTCGTTTACGTCTTTTAGGGGTTCGCCATGAAAACAAAAAACCTTCTCCTGCTGGGTTTGGCCGGGATATTCTTTTTTTGGGCCGCTGAACGGCCGGGAAATTCCCAGGATTCGCCAAACAAAGAAATCGCCCCGTACGGGGTGCCGGCTTGTTTCGTGCCCGGGCAGTTGGTCGTCAAGCTGGCCAGCGACGGCAGGACGGCGGCTTCCGCCAATGAGTTTCTCTATAGCCGCTATCGAGGGCAAATCCAGAGCCTGCGCCGCGAAAAATACTCCGGCTACCTATTGCTCGACGCCACCCCCGGGACCGACTTGGCCGAACTCAAAAAGAGCCTGGCCGCGGAAAAATGGGTGCAGGACGTTTCGTTCAATTACCTGGCATCGATGAATGCCCAGATTCCCAACGAACAATTTTTTTCCTACCAGTACGCCCTGCTCAACAACGGTCAGGTGTTTTACCCGGAAAAGAATCTCCGCGGCACCATGGCCGCCGACATCAAGGCCACCGAGGGCTGGACCTGGAGCACCGGCAGCAGCGGCATCATCATCGCCATCATCGACACCGGCATCGCCGTGGGTCATGAGGATTTGAAGAACAAGATCGTCCCCGGTTACGATTTCGTCAACGACGACACCGACGCCCAGGACGATAACGGCCACGGCACTCTGGTGGCCTCGCTGGCGGCGGCCGAAACGAACAACGGCATCGGCATCGCCGGGGTGGGCTGGAACGCCTCGCTGCTGCCGGTCAAGGTCCTGGACGACCAGGGCAACGGCAACTACCTGACCATCGCCGCCGGCATCAAGTACGCCGCCGACCACGGCGCCAAGGTGCTGAACCTGAGCCTGGGCGGCGACAACGACAGTTTTATTTTAAAGGACGCCTGCCAGTACGCCTTCGACAAGGGCTGTTCCCTGGTCGCCGCCGCCGGCGACGACGGCAGCGACGCAGTACAGTTCCCTGCCGCCTACGATCTGCTGTGCACGGCCGTCGGCGCCAGTGATGCCAGCGACAAGCTGGCCGACTTCTCCAACCGCGGGCCGCAGATCGACGTGGTGGCGCCCGGCGTTTGGATTTACGGCGCCGCTTTCGACCCGGCGCGGCCGACCGAATTGCGCTTCTACGACTGGGGCAACGGAACATCGCTGGCCGCCGCCCACGTATCCGGGGCCATCGCGCTGCTCATCGCCTACAAGCCGCTGCTGACCAACCAGCAGATCATGGCCATCATCAAATACACAGCCGATGACGTCAACGCCAGCGAAAAACCCGGGATCGACACGGACATGGGTTACGGACGCATCAACCTGCAGACACTCCTATCCCCGTACAACCTGGACTGATGCTTTCCTACCTTAAAGTCGAGAACCTGGCGGTAGTGGAGAAAGTCGCGCTCGATTTTTCTCCGAACCTGAACATCCTGACCGGAGAAACCGGCGCCGGGAAATCGATTCTCATCGACGCGATCATGCTGCTGATCAACAAGAAAACCCCGGCCAACATCGTGCGCAGCGGCAAGGACAAGCTGACCGTCGAAGCCCTGTTCGTCCAGGGGGACAATGAGTTCGTGTTGAAGAGGGAGATCGCCAAAAACAAGTCCCTGACTTATATCAACGGCGAACTCGCCCCCTTTCCCCAAGTCAAGGAAAAAGCCGAATCCCTGTTGAACATCTACGGCCAGAAAGACCACGTTTTTCTCCTCAACACCGCAAACCACCAGGTCTTTCTCGACCAGTTCGCTGAAGCCGGCGATTCGTTGAAAGCCCTGGCCGAAAAATGCAGGACGATCCGCGGCTTGCAGGCCAAGCGCAACGAATTGCTGACGAAAAACTTGCAGGCCCGGGAAAAGATCGATTACCTGAATTTTCAACTGCAGGAAATCGAAAACCTCAACCTGCAAAAAGGTGACGAGTCGCTTTGGCAGGAGCGCCTGAAAATTCTCGCCGCGGCCGAATCGATCCTGGAAAAATCGGACACTCTTGTCCAGGATTTTTACCAGAAAGACGAATCGGTTTACAACCTGCTGGCCCGCGACCTCCCTGCCGCCGCCTATTTGCAATCGTTGTTCCCGGAATTCGACCATTTAAAAAACGAAATCGATCGCTTCTTCAACTTACTGCCCGAAATATCGGGATTTTTAAGCACCATGGCCGGAAAAGTCGACTACAACGAAGCCGAACTGAATGAAATTTCCGAGAAATTGTCCCGGCTGGAAAAACTCAAGGCCAAGCACAAGCTCAACCTGGAGTCCTTGCTGGAAAAATACGAGCACATGCGCCAGGAAAGGGACGAATTGCTCAACCTTAATTTTTCCCTGGGCGATGTCGAGAAGGAGATGGTCCGCGAACTGGCGGAGTACAAAGCCCTGCTGGAGCGGCTGCGGCAAAGCCGGAAGAAAAATGCCGAGAAACTGAGCGCCATGATCGTCAAGGAACTGGCTTTCCTGGAAATGGCGAAAGCCTGCTTCGAGGTACGCATCGACGAAAACGAGCCCAGCGCGGAAAACATCAGCGAAACCGGGCCCGACAAAATCGAATTTTACTTCAGCTCCAACCCCGGCCAGGCCCCGGGTCGGCTTAAGGACGTGGCCTCGGGCGGCGAACTGTCGCGCCTGATGCTGGTGCTGAAATCGATCAGCAGCGACGAGTCGGGGACCACCTTCATTTTTGACGAAATCGATTCCGGCATCGGCGGCAAAACCGCCGAATTCGTCGGCAAAAAACTGCGCAGAATCTCCGAGCAGAACCAGGTGATCAGCATCTCCCATTTGCCCCAGATCGCCCGCTTTGCCGACCGCCATTTCCTGATCAGCAAGGAATTCAAAAACAACCAGACCTTCAGTACGGCCATGCCCCTGGAAGACGGCGACCGGGTCAGGGAAATCGCCCGGCTGATGGCCGGGAGCGCCATCAATGCCGACGTGCTGAAAGCCGCCGAACTTCTCCTTGGCAAATCCCGTTCATGACCTTTTTCATCAAGACATTCGGCTGCCAGATGAATGTCAACGATTCGGAAAAAATCCATCACTTGCTGGAGTGCAAGGGACTCGAGCCCAGCGAATGCGAGACGGCGGCCGACGTCATTATCGTCAACAGCTGCGCCGTGCGCGAAAAACCGCAGGAAAAGATTTTTTCCTATATCGGCCAGTTCCAGGCCGCCAAGAAAATCATCGTCGCCGGCTGCGTGGCCCAGTTGGAAAAAGACAATATTTTCAAAAAAAAAGTCAGGGCGGACTACGTGGTCGGGACGCACCAGTATCACCGCATCGCTGAAATCATCGACGAACTCCAGGCCGGTGCCCGCGCCCAAACCGCCGTTGCCTTCAGCCGCCGCTGGCAGGAACTGGTCCCCGCGCCGTCCGCCCGCAGCAGCAGCGTCACCGCTTACGTGTCGATCATGGAAGGCTGCGACAATTTCTGTTCTTACTGCGTCGTGCCGTTCACCCGCGGACGGGAGAAATACCGCCCCATGGCCGCCATACTTCGTGAAGCCGAATCCCTGGACCGGGAGGGTTTCAAGGAAATCGTTTTGCTCGGGCAGAACGTCAACCATTGGCGCGAGCCAGCCAGCGGCCGGACATTCGCCGACCTGCTGGAGATCCTGGCCAGCCGGGTCGGGATAAACTGGATCCGCTTCATCACGTCGTATCCCGGCTATCATGACCGGGAGCTGATCAGGGTCATGGCGGAAAACCGCAACATCGCCCGCCATATACATTTTCCGGCTCAGTCGGGCTCGACGCGGATCCTAAAAAGAATGCAACGCACCTATTCCCGGAATCACTATCTCCGCATCATCCACGCTTTCCGCTCCGCCATGCCGGAAATGAAATTCAGTTCAGACTTCATCGTCGGCTTTCCGGGCGAAACTGAACGCGATTTCAGACTGACCTTGTCGCTGCTTGAGCGCGTGCAGTACGAATCGGTTTTTTCCTTCATCTACTCCCCGCGCCCCCATACCGGCGCCGCCGCCTTGAG
>JAPKZM010000037.1 GCA_026393775.1 Candidatus Aminicenantota bacterium | reverse complement strand
TGCCGGTGCCGCTCTCGCCCCAGATCAGAATGCTGTTGTCGGGCTGGGCCATTTTTTCGACCATCTGAAATATCTTGATCATTTCGTCATTCTGGGTGACGATTTCCTTGAATGCGTCCCGGAATTTCAATTGGTCCAGAGAAACGGTGGTCTCCGCCGAAGCCGCCTCGCGGACTTTCCGGTTTTCAAGGAGGGTGGTGATGATGTTCAAGAGCTGGTCATTGTCGACCGGCTTGGTCAGGTAGTCGAAGGCGCCCAGCTTCATCGCCGAGACGGCCAGCTCAACGTCCTCCACCCCGGTCAGCACGATCGTCTCGATATCGATATTCTTCTCCTTGATGTACTTCAGGATGTCCAAGCCGCTGATGTCGGGCATGTCCATGTCGAGGAGCAGCAGGTCGTAATTGTTGCTTTTCAGCTCATGGAAAGCCTTGGAACTGTTGACCAAGGTGGCGACCTCGTAGGCCCCGGTTTGCAGCAGCATGATGTTCAGGTAGTTCAGGACAGCCTGATCGTCGTCAATAGCCAGGATTTTTTTCATGGTGTTTCCTTGGGCAAGACCGGGATATGAATGGAAAAGGTCGTCCCATGTCCCGGCTTGCTCTCTACTTCGATCCGCCCCTTATGTTCCTTGATGATGCCGTAGGCGATGGAAAGCCCGAGCCCGGTCCCGCCCTGGTTGCGCTTGGTGGTGAAAAACGGGTCGAATATTTGCTTTAGGGTTTTTTCATTGATGCCCATGCCGTCATCGCTGATCTGCAGCAGGTTCTCGTTTTCCTTTTTCAGATGGGAGGTTCTGACCGTGATCGCCCCCATCTTCTTCTCGATGGCTTGTGAGGCATTGATCATGATGTTCACCAACACTTGCTCCAGGCGCTGGGAGTTGCCTTTAACTTGGGGTATGGTGCTGTCCAGTTCGAGCTTGACCTTGGCCCTGCGGCCGATCTGGTTGGCGACCAGGCGCAGGCAGCTGCGAATAATCTCGTTGAGGTCCACGTCATCGTTCAGGATGCCGTCGTCCCTCTTGGCGAACTTGCGCAGGCCCTCAACAATGGTTTTAATGCGGCTGGTGCCTTGGGCGATATCCTCGAGCAAAATCAGGATGTTATCCTTGAAGACATTGTAATTCAAGCGGGCAATCTGCAGGTTTTTTTCGTTGCGGGCATGCTCGTCGAGGATGGGCAGGATGTCCTTCATCGCCTCCTGGATGATCGTCACATTGCCGCGAATGAAGGTGTTGGGGTTGTTGATCTCGTGGGCGATGCCCGAGACGAGCTGCCCGAGCGAGGCGAGCTTGTCGGTCTGCAGGAGCTGCATTTCCATGTTTTTCTGCTTGGTGATCAGGCGGGAGAACTCCAGCACGCCCTCGACCTCCCCCTGTTCGCCGAAGATCGGGTAGGCCTGCAGCAGGTAATACTCCTCCCCGTATTTTTGCTCCAAGGTGATGGATTTCTTCTGCTGAAAGACCATCGACCCCGGGCATTGTTCACACGGCTGGGAAAGGTTAAACAACCTGGCGAAGCATTTGCCGCTGCCGGCCCAGCCTTCGCGGTTGGCCATTTTGATAGTAAAATCGCGGTCGATCAGGACAACCTGGTCGGTGATGGCATCGAAAAGGGTCTGCAGTTTGTTGCGGCTCTCCTTCAGCTCCTCGGTCAGCGATACGAGCTCCTGGTTCTTGTTGACCAGCAGGTTCTTCTGGCTTTCCAGGTCCGCGGTTCTTTTTCGGACGAGTTTCTCCAGATTTTCATTCTGCTCGATGAGCTTCTGCTCCAGTTCCTTGCGGAAGCGGATGTCCTTATACACTTCCTCAATGCAGCGGCGGCCGTCGAAGTCGACGAAAATGAACGAGCCGATAGCCGGGCATTCGTTGCCCCGTGAATCGATCAGATTCATCTCCATCCCTTCCAGAAATCCCTTTTCCTTTAATTTCTTGAAGATATACGGGCGGATGCGGGGGATATTGGCGTACAACTTGTTTTTCACGAAATTAAGCTTGACTGACCCGTCCTCGGGGTAATGGAGCATCCGGTAGAAGGCCCGGTTGGCCTTCAGGACATCCCCGTTCAGTTTGGAGATCACGATGCCGTCGGGAGCATTTTCAAAAAGGTCTTCGAAACGCTTCGTCGATTTTTCCAACTCCTTGGTCTTGGCCTTGACCAAGTCCTTCAGGTTGCCGACGTATTTCTTCAGTTCGAGCTGCAGCTCGTGTTTTTCGACGGCTTTGGAGATCATGTGACCGATCTCCTTGATGAGCTTCTTCTCTTCCTCAAGGAAATCGCCTTCTTTCAGGTAGCCGACCTTGACATAGCCTCTGGTTTCGCCGCTGACCACGATGTCGGCCTTGAGAGCGGTTTTGGTTTTTTCGCAGCGCTCCTTCGAGGGGGAATATTGGGTTTTATCCAGAACAATGGTGGCGCAGGCTCGGTCAGGGTATTGAAAACCTTTGGCCAGGTTGGCCGCCGAGTTTTCAAGGATCTGAGCAAGGCTTTTCCCCGATTCGATCTGCGAGCTGGTGATATACAGGCATTCAAGTTCCTTGATTCGTTCTTTCAGGTCGTGTTCCAGCTTCCAAGCGCACTCAATGCACTCTTTGCGCTGAACCGTATTTTTCACCTTAAACTCCCTTTTTGCTAGCGGATCTATTATAACATCAATTTACTTTTTATTTTGGACAGGAGATAGTTTTCGGTGACGAGCAGTGGCTGTTTCTCCCGGCTGCAAGGGGTCAGTTCGATGGTCACCGGGAGGAACTTCGCTTTGCCGCTGGCGGCTGGGATGCGTTCCTGGAAAAGACCTTCGCCCCAGAACCCACCCGGTATGACGGTTCGATAGAACAAATTGGCTTGGCGGATTTCCTGGAAGATCTTTTCCGCGTCAAGGTCGGAAAATCCCATCCCGAGCTTTTCGGCCAGTTTGCCGATGATCTCCAAGTTGGTCATCCCGCCTGGCGCGCGGACAATTTTGGCGTTATGCTGGACACGGCGATCGCAGGCTGTCAATGTGCCGGGGCTTTCTAAAGGCGACGCCAGCGGCATAACCACGTCGGCCTCGGCGGCAGTGGCAGTCAGAAAGAAATCGGCCACCAGTTTGAATTCAACTCCGTGCATGAGCGGTCCCGCCTTGGCTGACGCCAAGGGGTCTTCGCCGAACACCAGCAACGCCTTGACCTTGCCCTTCTTAAGCTGCTCGAGGATGTCGACGGGCTGAAATATTTTATCCAGGGGCACATTCCATATTTTTTTCAGAAGCTGCACTCCCGGCTCGCCGCAACGGACAAAGCCGGGGAGATAGCGGCTATCGACCCCCATGTCCAACAGCCCCTGGGAGTTGGCGTAATCGCGGATCAGAACCAGGCCGTTGCCGGGTTCCCCGGTCTTGCCCAGCATCAGCAGTAGGCTTCCCAGGACTTTTATATCGTCGCGCGATCTTTCCAGGCATTGATCCATCCCGTAGACGATGATCAAATTGGTTGACCCCGAGAGCATCTCGATGATGCGGGCGATTTTTTCCGGCATCACCCCCGTCTGGGCGGCGGTTTGTTTCGGATTCATCTTGGCGATGGATGCCTTGAATTTCGCGAAGCCGTCAGTATGATTGTCGATAAATTCCTTGTCAATCACCCCTTTTTTGATCAGGGCACC
>JAPKZM010000239.1 GCA_026393775.1 Candidatus Aminicenantota bacterium | reverse complement strand
TCTGGATCTCGCGCATGAAGGCTTCGATGATGAACAACAAGAACATGATCAGCATGCCCGGCAGGATGTAGGCGAAGATATTGAAGCCCTGCGGCTGGGCGGTTGCGCCCGTCCCCTTGGGGGGCTGTGCGGTTGCGCCCGTCCCCTTGGGGGATTGGGCGGCCTGCCCCGGCTTAGCGATGCTGCCGGTCTTCAATCCGACCAGTAGCGGTGACAGAAATTTTTTTACGGTCATGATCTTGACGCGGCTCATTTCCAGGAAAGGGGTCAGCTCGGCGATCGAGAGCTTTTCCAAGGAGGAATTGCCGACCATCTTGATGATCTTCAGTTCGTCGGCGAATACCTGGGCCAGGCCGGAAAAGCCGACGGCCATGGTATTGGCAAACTCCTCGACCACGTTCGGCAGGAATTCCTCGGCCGGGTTTTTGACGACCACCAGCCGGCTGGTTTTCTGATCGGCCAGGTCCTCGCTGAAGCGCTCGGGGATGATGATCATGGCCGAGGCCTTGCCCTTTTTCATGAGCTTTTCGCCCTCGGCCTCGCTGACCGTCGTCGCCTGGAACATCTCCTTCAGCTGCTTTTGATCGAAAGCGCCGATCAGGAATTTCGAGGCCAGGTTCTGGTCCTTATCGACCAGTAGCACCTTGATCGGTGGCAGCTTGGTCTCGTTGCCCGAACCCGGGTCGAAGATCATGCCGATCAGGGCGGTCATGGCGAAGGGGATGATCATGAACAGGATCGTAGCCAGGGGCGCCCGCAAGCGGCGCTTGATGTCATTCTTGATGATCAGGGTGGTGCGGCTCAATCGCGTAAGCTCCTGCCGGTCAATTTGAGGAATACCGCCTCGAGGTTGGGCGATTTTATCTTCAGGTCGTCCAGCGCCAGCTGGTGCTTGAATAGGTGCTGCATCATCCCGGGGATGCCCTCGGAATTGGTGAAGGCCAGGTGGGCTTCATTGTCGGCCACCGAAAGGATCTCGACGCCGTTAGGGCTGAGTTTCTTGATGGCTTCCGAAAAGCGGTTGGCCGTGAATTCGCCGCTGACCACCACGATCTCCTTTTCGCCGACGATGCGGATGAGCTCGGCCAGCGTACCCTGGGCCAGGATCACCCCCTTATCCATGATGGCGATGCGCGTGCAGGTCTGCTCCACCTCGGCCAACTGATGGGTGGTGAAGATGACCGAGGTTCCTTGGAGGCCGACGTTGCGGATGATGTCCAGGATGCTGACCTTGGCCTGGACGTCGATGCCCACCGTCGGCTCATCGAGCAACAGCAGCTCGGGCTGGTGGATCAGGCCGATGGCGACATTCAAGCGCCTTTTCATTCCTCCGGAAAACTTCTTGATCGGCTCCTTGGCACGGCTGCTCAGTTCGACCAGGGACAACAGGTCGAGGGCCCGTTTTTTTAATTCCTTTTCGGGAATGCTGTAGAGACCGCCCCAGAACATCAGGTTCTCCAGTGCCCCCAGATCTTCGTAAAAAGCCATTTCCTGCGGCACGATGCCGATCTGGTTTTTCAGGCGCCGGTCACTGAACAGGTCGACGCCTTTGAAGGCAATCGTGCCCGAAAAATCACGCAGGGTTCCCGACAGGATCGAGATTAAGGTCGTCTTACCGGCGCCGTTGGGGCCGAGCAGGCCCAGCACTTCGCCTTTGTTCAAGCTCAAATTAAAATTGGCCAGAGCAACGGTTTCGCCGCGGTCATAGGCTTTGGACAGGTTTTTGATTTCCAAAATTGGTTGTTGCATGGAAGTATTGTATCACACTAGCTGATCCCGGCAAAAAACTCTACAGTTCCCCTCTCGCTTCCGGTTGAGGAAGCGGTTCCGGATCCAAACTGTGCTGGTCAGGGATTGACGGTCATGTAGACATAGTCGAAATCGCAGGTGGTCTTCATCCCGGAGCCGACGAAGCCGACCAACACATAGTAGGGATTATAGATGGTATTGACAAAGGCGTACACCATGGTGTCGTTGATGTAGAACGCGTAATTGCTGCCGACGCGGACGACTTTGATCGTGTTCCAATTGTTAATCCCCGTGTTGACAACGGTGCTGCTGGCGCTGTACATGGTGGTCGGTGGTCCGGAGGGGGGGATGATGAAGTTGAAATTGTCGAGCTGGTAGACGGAAACCGTGCCGTCCTTGGTGTAGCCCAGCACAAAGCCAGAATTGCTGGTGAAGCTTTTCGAGGTTCCCAGCATGATGAAGATGGGGGCGTTGCTGTTGCTGCCGTTGAATTCGCTCCAGCGCATCCTGCTTTCGACGGTATACGATGTTGCCAAATAGAAAAAATCATAAATGCTGGCGTTGGCTCTATCGGTCGTATTGCTGCCCGAGTAATATCCGCCGGCGGTACTCCACGTGGTGGTGCTGTCGGGGAGCCAGAAATCGGCAACATTGTCGGTAAAATCCTCCTTGAAACCGAGCAAATTGAAGGATTGGCCGAAAGCATGGGATTCGCTGGCAGCCGGGCAAGTGATGTGAACCTTGAAGTTATAGCCTTCAGCGGTAGTGGCCGGGACGTTCCACGTATAGGTGCCCGAATTCACCACTCCTTTGGCTATGTCGGCCACCTTGCTTTCGTTCTGGTACAGTTCTAGGTCGATGCTGGTCACGGCCAGCGGCTGGACGGTTGCGTCCGTCCCCTTGTGGGGCTGGACGGTTGCGTCCGTCCCCTTGTGGGGCTGGACGGTTGCGGCCGTCCCCCTGTGGGGCTGGACGGATGATGGCGACACCGCCGTGGCCGCCATGGCGCTGGATTCCCAGCTGATGAGGCAGGGCGCCTCCCTCTGGACATTGGTGTTAGTGGCGGGAGCGGAAACTTCGTAGGTGCCGAGATCGAGGGGGATGGTGAGCGAATTCTTTCCGTTTTTGACCACAAACTCGCGTTCCACGTCGGCGTAGCCCTCCAGCGACACCTTGATGACATGGGAACCGATCGACGGTTCCAGCTGGCAGGGAGTAACTTTGGCGGTGTCGCTCCCATCTAAATAAACCTTGGCCCCGGACGGGGTAGTTTCGACCTGCAGGGTAGTCTTCATGATCAGGAAGTAGTAAATCAGCCCGCCGGCGACAGCCAAGCCGAGTATCACACCCAGCCAGGGGAAATGTCTTTTCTTGACCTGCGCTTTCTCGCTCCCGGTCTTTTCGAGCGCCGGTTTTTCGACAACGGGTTTTTCCGCCTTGAGCAGGTCGGACTTGACCGCCTGGAAGGCTTCGAGGAACCCCGGCTTGTAGTTCCCTTCCTGGACATTGATCGCGGGATTC
>JAPKZM010000017.1 GCA_026393775.1 Candidatus Aminicenantota bacterium | reverse complement strand
AACTCGTCGCCGCCCAGGCGCTTGAGCTGAAGCTTGAGTTCCAACTCGTCGGTTTTTGTTTTCAGCGCGGTCTTGCTGTCCTTGATGCGCTTTTCAATGGCGGTGATGGCATTTTCTTGCACCTTGAGTTTTGCCAGTTCTTTAAGGGCCGAGCTGGTGCTCGGCGCTCCCAGGGACGGCGCTCCCAGGTCGTCGATCAGCTCCTTGAGGGCCTTCTTGATGACGGCGGCGGTGACGCTCTCGTCCTCTTCGGGTTCATAGGCGGCCACCTCCTGCGCGGTTTCAACCGCCTCGGCCAGCTCGCTCTGCGCCTCGCCGATCCGCACCTCCAGCACTTCAATCTCGTCGGTTTCGGCCTGAAAGAAGGCGGCTATCAAGTAGTCATCGGGAATCAGGCTGTGGTGCCAGCCGGTGGCGATGATGGTCTTGAGGTCATAACGGATCTGCTGCCACCAGTTCACAAACACCCCGGCGCTTTTGAACTCGTCGAGCACATTCAATGGAATGAGCTTGCCTTTGAGCGTGGTCAGCAGCTCATGACGGACTTCCGGCATCTTTTTGCCGTCACGCAGTCCGGCAAAGTCGTCGCGGGCCACCGCCCACCAGGCCTCCAGGACGTTGCGGTGCGCGGTCAGGGTCTCCCGGAGTGCAAGATCGGCTTCGAGAGTGATCCTGATAGCGGGCTTTCCGAAAATACCGAGCTGGGGCTCGGCGTTCCCAGCGCGGAAAGCGAGATAACCGGTCCGCCCGGGCTCGAAGAGCGTATCGGGCTGTATGCCGAAGCGGGCAAAGTCGGCAGCGCGGGCGTTGACTTCGGCCTCGGGTATGCCGCCGATCAGGTGCGCCTGCACATCCTCCGGTTCCGGGTCGGGGGTGTTGTCCACATAGCGGCGTATGTTGAGGTTGTAGTCGTGGGTATTGACGATTTCGGCCTTGTCCACCAGGCGGCTGTATTTGGGGATCTCCCGCTTGTGGGTAAAGACGAAGTCGATCTTTTCGATGTCCTCTGGGCGAAGCTTGTTCTGGGCTTTGCCCTCGGCGTATTCGCGGTCGGCATTGATGAAGAGCACCTTGTCCTTCAAGACCTCGGGTTTGTTCTTGTTGGCCACGATCACGCAGGCGGGGATGCCGGTGCCGTAGAAGAGGCCGGGCGGCAGGCTGATGATGGCCTCGATCACATCGTCGTTGATGAAGATCTCACGGATCAGTTTCTCTTTCCCGCCGCGGAACAGCACGCCGAGGGGCATGATGGTGGCCATGTGGCCGTGGGGCTTCAAGCTGGCCAGCATGTGCTGCACGAACATAAGGTCGGCCTTCTTGCCGGTCTCGGGGCACCATTCGCGGAAGCGGCTGGGAAATTTTAGGGTGGCGCGGCTGTAGTTCTGCGAGAAGGGCGGATTGGCCAGGACCCGGTCGAACTTGCGCACCTGACCGTTTTCCAGGATCAGTGGGTCCTCCAGGGTGTCGCCGTTTTCAATGGTGAAACGGGTGATGTTGTGGAGGATCATGTTCATGTTGCAGATCGACCAGACGGTCCCGTTGGAGTCCTGGCCGTAGAGGGCGAGGTCATTCGGGTCCTGTCCCTGCTCCTCCACATACTGGTGGGACTGGATGGGGAAGCCGCCGGAGCCGACGGTGGGATCGTAGATCGTGTTGCCCGCCTCGGGCTTGGTGAGCTGCACCAGCAGGCGCACCACTTCGGCGGGCGTGTAGAATTCGCCGCCCTTCTTACCCGCGCTGTCGGCAAAGAACTTGATCAGGTATTCGTAGGCCGCGCCCAAAAGGTCGGGGAACTCGAAGTTGTCATTGACCAGGACGAACCGGGGCTGATTGAAGTGGTCCAAGAGGTCCTTCCACTTCTGGTCGGGGATCTTGGTCTTGCCCTTGACGGCGTTGAAATCGATATTGTTTTTGAGCACGCCGGCCAGGGCATCATTTTCCTCTTCGATGGCGGCAATGGCTTTGTTGAGCATGTTGCCGATATCGTGCTTGAGGTCCTTCAGCGCCGGGACAAGCTCGCCGTTCGAGTCGATCCAGGATTCATGCCAGCGGGCGCGGACTGGAACGAAGAAGGTCTCGCCGTAGGAGGTCTTGTCTTCCAGCAGCTCCTTGATGAGATCAGGCTGATCCTTGAGATGGGCGAAATTTCTCTGGCGCAATTGCTCGCGCTTGCGGTCGAATTCATCGGAGAGGCGCTTGAGGAACAGCATGCCGAAGATGAATTCCTTGAATTCCGAGGCGTCCATCTTGCCCCGCAGGATATCGGCGGATTTGAATAGGAAGGATTCGAGCTGGGAGAGAGTGATTTTTTCCGTGGGCAAAACTCATTCCTCCTGTATCGTATAAACTGGATAACGCGCGGAGCTGATTTGATTTACCCTATCCGACACGTTTCTACTGATGCTTCAGAATGATGGCTGCGTCCTCATCCAGCCAAATCGCCGCTGGGTCCGGTTGAGATACCTCGCCTTCCCGCAGGTGATCGGGGAGTTTTGACTTTGGGCGAACCGGGGCATCGACAGGAAGGACGCGGTCCGTCTTCCTAGGCGCGGCTGCGATCCGATGGATGGAATCAGTGTTTTGTGGCGCTCCCGACGCGGTCATTCCCCTGCCCCATGATCCTGTTGAAGCTTGCGGAAGGAACCCGATTGCTGTTTTTCGATGAAACAAGCCAGCCGAAAAGCGAGTTTACTGAATCACTTTAACTACGGTTTGTCAATGATTTTAAGATGATTATTC
>JAPKZM010000299.1 GCA_026393775.1 Candidatus Aminicenantota bacterium | reverse complement strand
ATTGAAGCCAGGGTTACTCTTTTAAAAGATGCAGGTAAAATAGTTGGGACACAATCATTGGAAAGAGATATCACCGAGCGCAAGCTCGCGGAGGATGAACTACAGAAAAGTGAAGCCATGCTGAAGGAAGCCCAGGCTTTAAGTCGAATAGGAAGCTGGGAATTCGACCTCGACAGCAGGACAATACAGTGGTCCGACCAAGTTTTCAGATTATATGAGCGTGATCCGGCCATGGGACCCCCCAGTGTTGAGGAGGAAGCGGCCTACTACTCTCCCGAACAGGCAGGGATGTTGCGTGAATATGCCCAAATCGCAGGGGAGCAAGGGCAGGCATTTGAATACGATCTAGAAGCACGGCTGCCAAGTGGCAGAATCGCTTGCCTTGCCACCACCATGCGTCCCGTTAGAGATAGAAGCGGGCGTATTGTCAAGCTCTTTGGCACCGTTCAAGATATCACCGAGCGAAAGCGGGCGGAGATACAAATCCAATATCAAGCGAATCTACTTGCCAATGTCTCGGACGCCATTCTTGCGACAGATAGACGATTCAACATTCAGTACTGGAATACTGCAGCGGAAAAACAATACGGCTGGACAGCAGCGGAAGTCCTAGGAAGTCATTTTCCGAAGTTTATCCAGCCTCAATACATAGGCGATTCACGCGCAACGGTTATAAAAAAAATTGTACAAGAGGGTTTTTGGAACGGTGAAATATTACATAATCGTCGAAACGGAGCACTCTTCCCTGTTCTGGCCACAATATCTGAAGTAAGAAACGCTGAAAATCAAATTATTGGACACATCACCATTATTCGTGATATTAGCGAGCGCAAGCAAGCCGAAGAGCAGATCCGCGCCGCGCTGAAGGAAAAGGAGGTGCTGCTGCAGGAGATCCACCACCGGGTCAAGAACAACCTGCAGATCATTTCCGGGCTGCTGACCCTGCAAGCCGACCAGTCGGCCGGAAAATCCCTTGACGATATTTTTCACGCCAGCCAGGACCGCATCCGCTCCATTGCCCTGATCCACGAAAAACTCTACCGTTCGCGCAACCTGGCCGAGATCGCTTTCGACGAATATTTGCGCACGTTGACCGAAAACCTTTTCATTTCTCATGGGGTCGCGGCCGGCCGCATCACCGTCAAATACGAAATGGAACCCATCCTCTTCACCATCGAAAAAGCCATCCCCCTGGGGCTGATCGTCAACGAACTGCTCACCAACTCGCTGAAGCACGCCTTCCCCGCCGGACAGCAGGGGGAGATCCGCATCGGCTTGCATGGCTATAAGGGCGCAAAATCTTATGCCCTGAAAACGGATAGCGGCACGTTGCATATAGTCCCGACCTGCGAATTGATCGTCGCCGACAACGGCATCGGCTTCCCGGCCGGCCAAGTTCCCGAACAGGAGAAAACGTTGGGCATGAAACTGGTCTCCATGCTGGCCAAACAGCTTCAGGCTGAACTGGAGATCAAGACCGGTCCGGGAACTGAATTCCGTCTCCTTTTCCCCGGGCTGCCGGCAAACGAAGCTGTCAAGGACAAGGACCATGGCGGCTGAAAAAGGAATTACACGGGAAAAAGCGGTCATGGCGGCAGAGATCGCGCCCCGCGGCCAGCGCCTGCCCTGGCCCGTTCTGGCCGTGAACATCGTCCTGATGGCGCTCATCCTGATCGGCGGTTTCCTTTATACGCGCCGGCAGATCAGCCAGATCCAAATTGAAAAAAAGGATGAATTGCGGGCCATCGCCGCATTGAAAACCAGCCAGATCCGTCATTGGCTTGACGAAATACTGGATGACGGCCGCTTCCTTCGCAGCAGCATTAATTTTAACGCCGCGTTCATGGAGAAATTGAAAATCAAGCCGGCCGTTTTCCAAAAAATAGTAACGACCTGGATAAAAGCCCTCAAGGATTTCGAGGAATTCGCGGAAATCCGCTTTCTGGACCTGCAAGGCCGTCCCGTTTGGCGGGCGGCCGGGGAAAGCGAACCAGCCGACCCGGCATTGGCCGGGGAACTGCAGGCCATTTTTACAGCCGGCGAAGTTTCCCTCTCCGACATATATTTTTCCAAAGCCCTGAAGCGGATCGACCTGAGCCTGCGGGTCCCGGTTTCCACATTTTCCGCTTCGGGGCGCATGCTGCCGGCCGTGATCCTGCTCAGCGTGGACCCGGTCCGGTTCCTGTTTCCCCTGATCCAATCCTGGCCCACCGCCAGCCCATCGGCCGAAACCCTGCTCGTACGCCGTGAAAGCGATGAGGTGGTCTATCTGAACGAATTGCGCCATCGGAAAAACACAACCCTGCGCCTGCGCTATCCGATCGCCAAAAAAGAAACACCGGCTGCCCGGGCCGCGCGGGGCGAGGTCGGTTTCGTCACTGGCCCGGATTACCGGGACGTGCCGGTCATGGCCGACATCCACCACATCCCAGGCACTTCCTGGTCGCTGATCGCCAAGATCGACCAGGAGGAGATGCGCCTCCTGGTGGCCCGCCAGGAATGGGTGATGTATGTCATGGTGTTTTCAGCGTTTTTGCTGATCATTCTTTTTACCTCCTATTCCTGGCACCGGCAGCAGATCAGGCAGCTTCGCCACCAAGTTGAAGCGGACACTGCCCTGAACCAAAGTGAAAACCGCTACCGCTTGTTGATTGAAAACCAGGGCGAGGGCATCGGCCTCGTAAACACAGAAGACCGCTTCATTTTCGCCAATCCGGCCGCCGATGAATTGTTCGGGATGGAGCCTGGGAAACTGACCGGCCGGACGCTGCAGGAATTCGTTAGCGCCGCGGATTTTGAAAAAATCCGAAATAAGACAACTGCCCGATCCGACATAGGCAAGGAATCTTACGAATTGAAGATCATCCGTCCCGACGGCGGCGAACGCATTCTGCATGTGACCGTCACTCCCCGTATTGATGAAAGCGGGCAATTTTCCGGGGTCTTTGGCATCTTCAGTGATATCAGCGACCGCAAGCATGACGAGGAGAAGATCCGGAAAATGCTGGCCGAAAAAGAACTGCTGCTCAAGGAAGTGCACCACCGCGTCAAAAACAACATGATGGTCATCGGTTCGCTGCTGCAGATCCAGGCCCAAAGGGTCAATGACCAAAAAACCATCACGATTTTGCAGGAAAGCCAGAACCGCATCCACGCCATGATGACCATTTACGAAAAACTCTACCGGGCCACTGATCTGACCCATATCGGCTTGGGAGAGTATTTCAGCGAATTGGCCGGATCCCTGTTCGCGGCCTACAACGTCCGGCCGGGAACGATCGACCTGGAAACCGCGATCAGCGATATCGAACTGGATATCGACCGCACCATCCCCTGCGGCCTGATCATCAACGAGCTGGTCAGCAATACCTTGAAATACGCCTTCCCGGGCGACCGCAAAGGCCATATCAGGATCGAATTTCACAAAATCGAGGCCGGGGGTAGGGGCACAAAATTTTGTGCCCCTGTGCAGTACGCCTTGATCGTCGCCAACGATGGCGTGCCGCTGCCTGCCGGCTTCGACATCGCAAAAAGTACCGGCTTCGGCCTGCAATTGATCAACATGCTGGCCGGCCAATTGGGCGGCAAACTGCGGGTGATTAGCCGAGAATGGACGGAATTTGAAGTTATCTTTCCGCAAAATCACGCGCAATAAGGAGGAACGGACGCATGGCCAAAGCCAATATTCTAATCGTCGAAGACGAATCCATCATCGCCTCGGTCATCGCCGCGGCCCTGAAAAAATTCGAATACGAAGTGATCGACATCCTCAATACGGGCGAGGCGGCCGTGACCACCGCCTTGCGAAAAAAACCCGACCTGATCCTGATGGACATCCGCCTGCAGGGAGAACTGGACGGTATCGGCGCCGTCGAGCTGATCCAGAAGCAAATGGATATCCCGGTCATCTACCTGACCGCTTATGCCGATGAACCCACCCTGGAGCGGGCCAAGAAGACCAAGCCCTACGGCTACATCCCCAAACCTTTCCAGGAAATCGAACTGAAGACCACTATCGAAATGGCTTTATACAAGCACGGTTTCGAACTGCAATTGAAGGAAAGCGAAGCCAGGTTCCGTTCCCTGTTCGAAAATTCCCAGGATGTGATATATATTTCCGACAAGGAGGGCAAACTTCTGGCGATCAACCTGGCCGGAGTGAATCTTTTCGGTTATGCATACGAGGAGCTACTGGGAAATACTTCGGAGCAACTATATGCTGACCCCCGTGACCGAAAATCCTATCTTGCCCAGATCAAGAATAAAAAAAGCCTGAAAGATTATGAACTCCTATTGAAGAACAAAAGAGGTGATATCATCCATGGCCAGGAAACCGCAAACACCATGATCGACAAAGACGGTAAAATCTGCGGCATCCAGGGCATTATCCGCGACGTCACCGAGAAAAAGAAGCGCGAGGAGACGCTGCTGCTGCTGCAGACGGCCATCGACTCGTCCAGCGAGGCGGTGATCATCACCGACCGCCAGGCGAAGATCGTCTATGTGAACCCCGCCGTGGAGACCATGACCGGCTTCAGTGCCCTGGAACTCCTGGGCAAGGATGTCAGCCTGCTCGGAAGCGAGGAATCGGAAGAGACGAACAAAGAGATGTGGGAAACAATCCAAAAGGGAAGATCCTGGGCGGGCGAGTTCGTCAATCGCCGCAAGGATAGCTCACTCTACAACCAGCGGGCCATCATCTCGCCGGTGCTGGACGACAAGGGTGAGATCAGCCATTATGTCAGCATCGCCTCCGACATCACCAAGGAGAAAAAGCTCGAGGAGCAAATGCTCCAGGCGGCCAAGATGGACTCCCTCGGGCGGCTGGCCAGCGGCATCGCCCACGATTTCAACAACTACCTGACCATCATCAACGGCTACTCCGAGATGCTGCTCGCCGAGAACGAGAACGGCAAGGACAGCGAGAACCTCAAGATCATCCTCCAAGCGGGCAAGAACGCCTCCAAGCTGGTGGCCAAGATCCTCGGCTTCAGCCGCCGCCAAGCTCCAGCTCCCACGGTCCTCGACGTCAATACAATCCTCGCTGAACTGGAGCGCATGGTACGCCGCCTGCTGGGCGAGCGCATCGAACTGCGTCTCGAACTTAATCCCAGCGCCGGACGCGTGTGCTTCGACCCCGGCCAGTTCGAGCAGTTGCTGATCAACCTGGTGCTCAACGCCCGCGATGCCATGCCCGGCGGAGGCAAGCTGATACTGGCGTCAGAACCCCGGGCGCTGGACGAAGCCCAAGCCGCCAAGCACCCTGGATTGCGCCCCGGCAATTACGTTGCCATCCGCGTGCAGGACAGCGGCACAGGCATGGAGCCCCAGGAGCTGGCGCGGATCTTCGAGCCATTTTTCACTACCAAGCCCGCCGGCGAGGGGACGGGACTGGGACTGGCCTTGGTATTTGGCATCATCGGCCAGAACGGCGGCGTTATCTGGGCCGAGAGCGAACCGGGCCATGGGTCGACTTTCCATCTCCTGCTGCCGCAAACGGCAACGGCGCCAAGCGTGGAAGCGGAGCGCCGCCCCGGGCGCCGCTTTGACGGCCGTTCGGTGCTGCTCATCGAGGACGAGCAAAACATCCGCCCGCTCCTGCGTGCCATCCTGGAATCTCTGGGACTGGAGGTGCTCGAGGCCGCCGACGGCGCGCAGGGAATAAAGATCGCCGAGGAGACGCCGCACTTGGATCTACTGTTCTCCGATGTTGTTCTCCCCGGCCTCTCGGGTATCGAAGTGGCCGAACGTATCCGCAAACTTCATCCCAAAATAGCGGTAATTCTCAGCTCGGGGCAGGGTGAAAATTATTTGAAGCGTGCCGGCCTCGACCTGGCCAAGGTCCAATTCATCGCCAAGCCGAGCTCGCGTAAATCGATCGAGGAGAAGATCGGCGAAGCGCTGGGCTAAGTCAGGAATTCGCCTGGGTGTAGCACCGGCCATGCGCCGGATGCATGCACGTCTGGCTGCCCGGCCGCTGCGGCCCGGTCAAAAACGATCCCTTACAAGCCAATAGTACGTTTTCTTGCTGGCGGCCTCGATTCAACACGATCAGTTGAGGCCGGCTCCATTTTTTCTTTACCTTCATAAGATTTTCCTTGTTTTTAGGATGCTGGGAATCACAATCCCTCCACACGCGCGATGTGATCCTTGTTCACGTACAGGCGCGTATGATCGTCCTGAACGAATGCCATGAAACGTACAGCTTCGTTAAGCATATCGATCGGCCGCGCCTGCCAGGCCCTTTGGGATTCCGGCAGGGACGCCCGCAGCATGGTTCCGCGATCCAAATGCAGGTTCAGCGGCCGGCCGGTTTTAATCTCCATGAGCACGGCTTCCCGCACATAAAGAATCTGATCGACATGGACGATGAAGAATTCCTTGTTGGCCTTGTCGCGCATGGGGAAAAAAGACTGCCCGGAATTGAGGTGTTCAGCCAGGCTCTCCTCGCCGTTGCGTCGGGGCGAATAGAAGCTGAGATAAAAATAACACCAGCACAACGTCTCGGGGGCAAAGGTGAAGCTGATTTCGGCCGGCACTTCGCGCTTGGGAACGCGCAGTTCGGGATTGAGATTCATTTCAAGCGCCGCCCCCTTCTGGTTCAAGGTGTTGGCCATCTGCATGACTATGTTCATGTGCTGCTCCCTTCTCTCTCGCGCCGTCTTAATTGGTGTCGACCAGGGCGTACGCCTCGGCCTCTTTCCAATAACCTTTATAGGACTGGAGTTTGGCCAGGGTGAAGTCGTTGACCAGTCCAAGCGCCTGAAAGCGTACTCCCCGGAAGGCCAGGAATTTGGCCTTGCCATACTCCCGCCGCTGATCCTTGAGGAAAGGCTCGGGAGAAGCGGCCATGAGCTGCAGGCTCTGCACCACGTGCACCATCTCGTGGCCGAAGACCGAGTCGGGTTTGCCGGAAACGACGGTAGGAAAAATGCTGTAAGCCCAGCCGCGGACACCCTCTTCTAACGGAGTATCGGCCTCGAACGACAGCATGCCGCCGCGCAGCGAAGCCCGGTCGGACTTGCCGAGTGACATCACCAGGCTAATGGCGTCGCGCGGTGAAACTGAAAAGCTGATCAACGCCACCGGTTTTTTAGCCAATGGCGTGGCGATCTCAATACGCACCAGCGGCAGGGTAAAACCCAGATAGGAGAGGGGACCTTCCCCGGAAGTGACGTTGTCGATGACCGAGGCCGACAGGTTGGCCAGAAGGACACCGGAAAAAGTACGCCCCGCCGCGACCTGCTTCTTGGCCTGGTAAAACCCATATCCAGAAACCATGCCATATCCCAAACATTCGATAACATCCTTGAAATTGCGCACCTTGCCCTGGATCAAACCACGCGCCAAGGTGGTCACGCTGCTGCCGATTACATTGCCCAGGACGATCGTACTTTCGGATGTCGCCTCGGCTTTGACCGCCGGGATCAACAGAAAGCTCGCTATCAGTAATGCAACCAACCATGTTTTCTTGATCACTGTGTACCTCCTTTGGTAACTCACACTTCAGGAGGTGCATGGATCGTTCCAAGTTGGATGAAATCCGGAAAAGCTTTACCCATAAGCATTACAAGAGATGGGCTGCGTTCTCTTGCCGTAAGCAGTAAAGAGACAAAAGTTGCTGGTTTAGAGTGAAACTAAGTGAAAATCGCCTATATCACAAAATTTTCGATGGAAATGCAACTTTTGTCCCCGATAGACGAATGACGCAGGAGGAAAACGGATGGAAAAAGAAAAAGAAAAGTCTACGTTCAGATCAGGTTCGTTTCTTTTTTTCGCGCACCAAACGCTTGTTCAGGGCCTGGCGGGTGATCCCCAGCAAAGTGGAGGCAATGCCCTGGTTGCCCTTGCTCTGCTCGAGGGCCCGGCGGATAAGGAAATTCTCGGCCTGCTTGAGGGTTGGCAGACCGTCCAGGAAAGCGCCTGAGGCCTGTCCATCCGCGGCGAGGTCTTCAGCCCGGGGCTTGTTCACCTGCGCGCCGACAACGCCACGGAAGCTGTCCATGGAAAGGACGCCGGCGCGGTGGCGGGAAACGGCGTCGGCGACCATTGTCTGCATTTCACGGACATTTCCCGGAAAATCGTAAGTTGCGAGAAGGTTCAGCAGTTCGGGCGGCGGCGTTGGCGTGCGCTTGCGCAGCGCCCGGGCCGACTCCTGCAAGAAATAACCCAACAACAGAGGTATATCTTCGCGGCGTTCGCGCAAGGGAGGGATGGCGATCACATGGGTATTCAAACGGAAATAAAGGTCGTTGCGGAAAGAGCCGTTCTCGACCAGCGCCTTAAGTTCGTGATTGGTCGAACAAACGATGCGGGCATTGGATTTTTTCGGCTGGTCGATCCCGAGCGGATAATATTCTTTTTCCTGGATCAAGCGCAGCAGCTTTACTTGGGAAGTCGAGCTCAAATCGCCGATCTCGTCGAGGAACAGAGTCCCGTCCTGGGCTTGCGAGATCAAGCCATCGCGATGAACGTCAGCCCCGGTAAACGCTCCCTTCTTGTGACCAAAGAGGGTGTCGGAGAACATATTGTCATCCAATCCAGCCACATTGATGGCGACGAACGGCCGCGAAGGATCACCGGCGAGATGAATGGAACGGGCAACCAGCTCCTTGCCCACGCCGGTTTCCCCGACGATCAAGGCGGGGTATGGCGAGTCGGCGACAACCTCCACGTATTTAAAAAGGGCGAGCATCTTGCGGCTGCCGGTGACCAGATGGGCGAAGGCGCCCGGGTTGTTCAGCCCGTCGGTCAGCAGGTGCCGGGTCAGCGAAAAAACCTGCCCCTGGAGCCTGGCAACTTCCAGCGTACGCTGCAGGCTGGATACCAGGCGGCTCCGCTCCACCGGCTTGACCAGATAATCGGCGGCGCCCAAATGCATGCACTCGACCGCGGTTTCGATGTCGTCCACGCCGGTTACGATGAGGACGGGGACTTCAGGAAACTCCTGCTTAATCTGGGCCAACAGGTCCCGGCCGCCGATAAAGGGCATGTTCAGGTCAGCCAACACGGCCAGCACCCTGTTCTCACGCATGAACGGCAGCACCCGGCGGCTGTCATCAAGGGTGACGACCGTTTCAATCCCGGCTCCCTTGAGCATGCCGCTGTAAAGCAGCAGCACTTGGGTTTCATCGTCGACCAGCAAAATGGGCAATGGAACGTTGCGGTTTTCGTCCATGGTTTCCCCTTGCTTATGATACTTTTTCACTATGACCTTGTCAATTTAAGCAACCGTCAGTTTTACTATTCCATAAAAAATCCTTATAATATTTTCATGTCAAAATGTTTGAATTCCACCTGTGGAGTTGAATTATCCAGGGTGAGACTGGACCACTAGAACCAGGAGGCCATGATGTTTATGTTCGACCGCATGGATGAAAAACTTGTCCGGGCGGTGATCGAGACCATTCCGGCCGAGATCACCGTCATCGACGCCGACGACGAGGTGGTGGCCTGGAACCGGCACGAGAACCGTTTGTTCCACAGGCCGATGACCAGCATGGGCCTGAATTTCCGCAAGTGCCACCCCGAGCACAGCCTGGCCAAGGTCGAGCAGATCGTGGGCGAGATGAAGGCCGGGACGCGCCAGCAGGCCCGCTTCTGGATCCAGGCCAAGATCGGGGCCGAGCGCCAGATGGTCCTGATCGAGTTCTTCGCCTTGCGCGACGAGGGCGGACACTACCTTGGCTGCCTGGAAGTGACCCAGAATATAGAAGACCATCGCCGCCTGGAAGGCGAAAAACGCCTGCTCGATTGAAAAGAAAGCGATCGTTTACCGACACTGAAATGAAAAAATCGACTATCCTATCCATCACCGCCCTGGCCATCGCATTCATCGCCGCGGCAGCCGGGACCGCAATCCTGACCGCGGCGGAGGATGGGGCGGGAGCGGACCCGCTCGGCCTCTGGCAAAAGGCCCTCGCCATTTTTCAAAAAAACAGCGATTGGTTTCCCGGCAAGGTGTCGGTATTGTCGGAAGTACTCGACCGCAAGGGCCGGTCCGATTCCATCACCCAATTGGTTTTCAACATCGTTCTTGACGGCCAGGGCAAGGCGCGCACAGAATTGCTGCAGGCCTTCAAGAACGGCAAGGATATCAGCGCCGAGATGAAAAAAAAATTGGAGGTCAGCGAGGCGCAGGACGAAAAGGCCGCGAATAAAAAAGACGCCTATAGTGTTTCCCTGGACGAGAATCCATTCAACCCCGACAAGCAGCAACTGGTGACGGTCCAGGCCACACCCGAAAAGCAGCTCCTCTTTGAAAAGACCTGCCAAAGGTTCGATTTTTCTTTCCAGACGGAAATCGTGCAAAAGAACAAAAAAGAAAATTTAACCTGGAAGGGGAAGGCCTGGCTCGAAGAGGGCAGCGGTATCCCGGTCAAGCTTGAATTTTCTTTTGAGCCGCTGCCCAAGCACGTCTACAGTCTGTGGACGATCTATCTGTACGAAACGACCGATTCCGGGGATTGGCTCCTGAAGGAGATCAAAGTCCAGGGGCAGGGCGGCTTCCTGTTCATCAAGAAAGGTTTTCGCAGCAGCACCGGCTTCAGCGATTACCGGCGCCAGCCGCAAAATGAAAGCGAAAAGTGAAAAATGTAAATTGCCGCTCATTAGCCTGAGCGACAGTTGCTGCCAGGAATTGCTAATGCCGCTGCGGCGCCCAGGTGAGTCGGGATGTTGCTGAAAATCACCGCTCATATCAGCCTGGAAGAAAGTGAAATTTCACTGGAATTCGTGCGGGCATCGGGCCCGGGGGGACAGAACGTCAACAAGGTGGCCACGGCGGTCAAGCTGTATTTCCATATCGACCGCTCGCCGTCCCTGCCCGGAGCGGTAAAAAAACGCCTGCATACTCTGGCCGGGAAACGGGTCAACGGCGAAGGCTTTCTGATCATCGACGCCAGACGCTTCCGCACCCAGGAAGCCAACCGCCGCGACGCGGTGGAACGTTTGGTCAATTTGATCGGCCAGGCGGCCGCTGTCCCAAAGACACGCCGCCCCACCCGCCCGGGCGCGGCAGCCAAGGCCCGCCGCCTGGAGGAAAAGAAAAAGCACGGCGTAATCAAACAGGCGCGGAAAAAAACTATGCCCAATACTGACTGACGGAGGGTTGCATATCGCTCCGCGTTTTCATAAAATAAGCAACGCATCCATAAACAAAAGATGGAGGTGAACCCATGGGACTGAAATCAATATTTCAGCAAGGGTTGAAGGAGCGTGAACGAAGGAAATCGCTGGGCAAGATGAGCGGCGAACTCAAGGACAAGGAGAAAGATCATGCGGAGCTGCTAACCGCCCTTGGACAGAAGGCATGGGAAAGCCGGGTAAATATAACAACTTTCGCCGACATATGTTCCGCGCTCGGCGAAACACAGGGGGAGCTGGACGACCTGCGGGCCCGGGCAGAGCAGCTGCAGAAGCAAAGGCAAGATTTCGCGGAAAAGAAAAAACAGGAGATCGGTCGGCTCGCTGCCGTCCTGAAGGAAGTGGAAGATAAGAGGCGTGACGCGGACAAGCGCCTGGACGAGCAGAAGAACGCCCTGCAGAGCGGGCAAAAAGAGACGCAACGGGCCAAGAGTCGCCTGGCGGCCATCGCCGACGAACGCATCCAGCTGCAAAACAAGAGCGTCATCACGGCGGAAACGGAAAAAGACGAAATCGCCAACAGCTTGAATCTTTTGGCCAAAGAGGAAGAAGCGCTGCAAGCCGGGATCGGCTGCCACAATGAGGCCAACAAACCGCTGGCGGAACTGGTGGCCGCACTGCAGGAGGAATCGATCCAGCTGCAGAAACGGATCGACTGTCTGCGCCAGGAGCAGAAGCAGGTCACTTCCGACCTGGACAAGAAGATATCCGCTTTAAAGAACGACCTGGCAAAGAATGGCGAAAAGGCCAGGGAGACGGAAAGCCGACTCAATGACAACTTCAGGCAGCTGGGTGGCAAGCTGGTCGCTGCCGAATGCGCAGACCCCAGCCTGGCCAAGGAAATGACCGCGGTGCTGAAGGCTCGCACCAAGATAGATGGGGTAAAGGCGCTCATCGGCGGCTTGGAGCGGCAGAAGGACGATGAACAGGTCAGCGCCTACAAAAAGATGATTGCCATCATCATCGGCGGCATCATCGTGCTGGCGGCCATTATCGCTGTCCTGTTCCTCCTGCTCTCCCCAAAGAAAAAGGAGATCCCGCTCGCCGCCGTGCAAAACCTAGGAGTACAGGCCCAACAGCCCTGGAACAGCCATTTTAATTCCTTGTTTAAGGCTCTGCCAGAGACTGGGACTCATTGCTATTTCCGGATCAGTGATGGTAAAATAAAGACAGGGAGGAAATCATGACTTTCAAGAAGACCTTTGTGATCTGGCTGGTGATCACGGCGCTGTCCGGCGCGGCCTTTTATCTCCTGAAAACCGTTTTCCAGGCACACCCGCTGTGGCCCTGGGCCATTCCGGTCCTTTATATCGGCGCCTTGATCCTTTTCGTCCTCTATCTGCTCAGCGCCAAAGGTGAAAAAAAAGCTCAATAAAAGTCTCTAGATCGGAAGAGTACAAGTCCCGCCGGTAAAACCGGCCATTGCCAGAGCGGTAGTTCGCTCCAATTGTTGACAAAAGACATAGACCACGTTATATATGTGGAAATGAAAAACATAACCATATTAGTTTCAATTTTATTCCTGACCTCACTTAGCGCCTGCGCGACCAGGAAAGAGGAACAAATGCCAAAGCAAAAACTGACGCCCGAGGAAGAGCGGGTGATCGTCCAAAAGGGAACCGAACGGCCGTTTTCCGGAAAATACTACGACTTCCACGAAAAGGGCACGTACGTGTGCAAGCGCTGCGGGGCAGCCCTCTACCGTTCCCAGGCCAAGTTCGATTCGGGCTGCGGCTGGCCGAGTTTCGATGCCGAGATCGCCGGGGCGGTCAACCACCAAACCGACGCCGATGGCAGGCGCACCGAGATCATGTGCGCCAGCTGCGGCGCCCACCTGGGCCATGTCTTTTTCGGCGAAGGGTTCACCGCCCAAAACACCCGCCACTGCGTCAATTCCATTTCCATGAATTTCATTCCGGACGATGCGGCCAAAACCGCGACGGCCGTTTTCTCGTCCGGGTGCTTTTGGGGAACCCAGTATTATCTGCAACAGGCCAAAGGCGTCCTGTCCACCACCGTCGGCTTCAGCGGCGGCCATACGGCCAATCCCAGTTACGAAGAGGTCTGCCGTGGTACGACAGGCCATGCCGAAGCGGTTGAGGTGACCTATGATCCCTCGGCCATTTCCTACGAGGAGCTGGCCAAACTCTTTTTTGAGACCCACGATTTCACCCAGGTCAACCGCCAGGGACCCGACATCGGCGAACAGTACCGCTCGGAGATCTTTTATAGAAACGAAGCCCAGAAGACGTCAGCGGAAAAATTGATCGCCATTCTCGCTGCCAAGGGCTTCAAGATGGCCACACGCATCACCCCAGCCGGCCCTTTCTGGCCGGCCGAAGAGCACCATCAGAATTACTATCAAAAGAACGGCCACCAGCCCTATTGCCACGTCTACCGGAAGATATTCTAGCCTACGTTCATCGGTTGAGGACGACTTTTTCGATCTGGCGGATCGGATCACGGTATAGCGATGTCACGTGCGTGCCGTAATCGGCGATTAACTGGATGATGTCGCGGGGGCTTTCGGGCCGGTCGCAGCCGTTGATGCGGTCACCGGCATCGCCTAGCCCCGGCAGGATATAGGCCTTCTCGTTCAGGGCCGGGTCCATCCACAAGGTATACACTTCTGCCTCCGGTACGGCGCGGACGATGCGCAGTGCGCCTTTAAGCGTGGATACCACATTGAAGAAGCGGATGGAACGAGGGGTGATCCCCTGGCCGCGCAAGTATTGGATCACCGTCACCAGGCTGCCGCCGGTGGCATTCATCGGGTCGGCAAAAAAAAGGTCGCGCCCCTGTAGCTCAGCCATGGAAAAATAGGATTTTTTCAAGTCCAGAATATAGGCCATGTCCCGTTCGCAGCGGCTGTCGTCTCGACTGATCTTGAAAAGGGCGAAAGGCGGTACGCTGTGCCGAGACGAATACTCCTGGATCTCCTTGGCCACGATCATTGAGGGCAGCAGCGCCGCCCGCAGCATGACGCACATGACGCTGTTTTCGGTCATGGCGTCGATGTCGGGGATCTTGTGCACGGCGTAGTTGGTCTGGGGCACGGTCACCGGCGTGCGCACGAATATCGGGTGGCGCCCCCCACAGTGGGGGCCGGCGAAGGCCAGATTGAAAAGCATTTCATAGGCGCGCTGGATGTAATAGATGAATTCCGGATTGCCAGTGCGCTCATCGCGCAGCTTGGCCACCAGCCGCGACGCCTCGCCATGGATGAATTGCGGCGTTTCCAGGGAATAGACATGGATGCGCCGTTCGCCACCGACCGCGGCCTGCAATCGGTCGCCCAGTTCGTTGAATAGGACCAGCAAGTTCTCCCTGGCCTTTCGCCGCGCCGCGGCCTCATTTTTTTCCAGGGCGATGAAATCGGCCTGCGCCCGGCCGTACAACTCACCCACCCCGGCAATGGCGTCCTGGTCGGCCCGGGTCAGATAGCCGTCCAGGTCAGCGGCCTGCAACACGATCTTGTCCATGACGGTTCCTCCTTGCCGTAAATTCGCTCCCGGCCGCCGCGAAGCGGATCGGCATTCATCCCGACGCCAGCAGATGCACGGATGTGGCCTTAAAAGTGAGCAACACTTCCGCTCCGGGCCGCAGGCCCATTTGCTCACAGGAATGGCGGGTGACGAACACCGTGAACATGACGCCGTCGCAATCCACGCGGAGCGAAACGACCAAGCCCAGGTCGACCGCGGCCATGATCGAACCAGGGAAAGAATTGCGGGCCGAAGATGAAACGGGTCCTTGGGATACCAGGATATCCTCGGGACGGATCACGGCTGCCGCCGCTCCCTGCTCCTGCTCGCTGACCACCTCGATGGCCAGTTTGCCGCAATCGAGCATGGTCCGGCCGTTGCGACGGACCAGGGTGCCGGCAACGATATTTTCGGCGGCCGAGAACTCGGCGATATCCAGAGAAAGCGGGCAGCTGAGCACGTCGGAGGCCGATCCCGCCTGGACCAGTTTCCCCGCCTTTAAAAAAATGACCCTCCCGGCCAGCAGCCTGGCCTGGATCAGATTGTGGGTGGCCAGGATCACCGTCTTGCCCGAATGGGCCAGGCGGGTGATGGCGATCTCGATATTCTTCACGCTCAGTGGATCGAGGTTGGCCGTGGGCTCGTCCAGCAGGTAAAGCTCCGGATCGAGAAGCATCACCCGGGCCAGCTGCAGCCGCTGTTTCTCGCCCCCCGAGAGTTGCCTCGCCTCCTGGGCTTCCCTGCCTTCCAAACCGGTTGTCTGCAGCACGTTGCGGATGGCCAAGCCGGAAACGTCCATGCCGCGCAATCGAGGTCCGTAGAGCAGATTGTCTTCAACGGACCCAGCCAGCAACAACGGCGCTTGAAAAACAAAACCGATTCGCCGGCGCAGGGCCGTGCGCTCGCCGCGGCGCATCGCGCGCAGCGCCAGACCGTCATAGAAAATCTCCCCCTGGGCGGGGCGGTCCAAAAGGCAGAGCAAGCGCAGGAGGGTTGACTTGCCGGCTCCGTTGGGCCCCAGGATGACGTTGACCGCACCGGCGGCGAACTCCAGGCTGATTTCATCCAGGATCGCCCTGTCTCCGGCCACTTGCTTCAGTTTTTCAGCGCAAATGTCCATCATTTGCCCTGCGCCCATTGCAGGGCGATGTTGATGACCAGAGCCGCCAGCAGCAGGACGATTCCCAGCGCGATGCCGATCTCGAAGTTGCCCTTCATGGTCTCCAGTGAAATCGCCGTGGTCAGTACCCGGGTCTGCCCTTTGATATTGCCCCCGACCATCAGGGTCATGCCGGTCTCGCCGATGACCCGTGAAAAGCCTGCGATCAACGCCGTCAAAAAAGCGAAGCGCCCCTGGCGGATAACGGCCAGGGCCAGCTGCAAACGGTTGGCGCCCAGCGACAGGGCCAGGTCGCGCGCATCCCGGGCGATCCCCGTCAGCGCTGCCAGCGCCAGGGCGGTGATGAGCGGAAAGGCCAGCAGCGCCTGGGCCATGACCATGGCCCCGGGAGTGAAAAGGAGCGCCAGGAGCCCCAACGGACCGCGGCGGTTGACGAGGCCGTAGACCAGCAAACCGATGAGCACGGCCGGAACGGAAAGCGCCGTATTGATCGCCCCGACCAGGAAACGCTTGCCGCGGAACTCCTTGAGGGCCAGGACCAGAGCGGCCGGGATCGCGGCCAAGGCGGCCAAGAAGGTGGCGCCTCCCGATACCGCCAAGGACAGGATGACGATCTGCAGGATTTCACGGTTGGGCGGCATCAGGATCGCCAGCCCGTGCTTCAATCCGTCCAGGATATAGGCCATTTTATTCTTCCTGCCGCCGCCGCGCAGCTATCGGAAGCCGGCATCCGCGGCTGGGCATGGAATCCGCGTCAATGGATGACATCGGGATAAAAGAGGGCGCAGCCGAACTTATCCTGTCCGAAAGCGCGGATGATCGCCTGGCCTTCGGCCGAACGGATGAACTCGGCAAAATGGCTGGCCAGTTTGAAATTCAGCCAGGGGAATTTTGCCGGGGCCACGACAATGACCGAATAGGGATTGAAAAGCTGCGGATCACCCTCGACCATGACTGCCAGGGGGTCGGCCTCCCGGGCATGGGCCAGCCAGGTGGCGCGGTCGACCAGGCAATAGGCGATCTTTTCGCTGGCGACGCGCAATGTCGCCTCCATGCCGCTGCCGCTCTCCAGGTACCATTTTCCCGTTGGCGGCATGCTCGAAGTCTTCCATAATTGCAGTTCTTTTTTATGAGTGCCAGAATCGTCGCCGCGGGAAACGAAAAAAGCGCCGGCGGCGGCGATTTTTTTAAACGCCTCCGCCCCTTTCATGCCGCGGATTCCGGCCGGATCGCTTTTGGGTCCCACCAACACGAAGTCGTTATGCATCACGCCGAGGCGTTCGATCCCGAAACCATCGGCTACGAATTTCTCTTCGGCGGCGCGGTCGTGAACCAGCAGCACGTCCGCATTGCCGTCGCGGGCCAGGCGCATCGCCTGGCCGGTACCCACGGCGATGATCTTGACCGTGCAGGAGAATTTCTTTTCAAAAGGCGGGATCAAAGCGTCGAACAATCCCGAATCAAGCGTCGAAGTGGTTGAGGCCAGGGTCAAAATCTCCTTGGCCGGCAGTCCGCTCGACAAAATGAGTGAAAAAATGATCAGGAGATACACGAAGAACCGATTTTTCATTTGATACGCACTCTCTCCTTGCCCTTGTTGTCGGTCACCTGGCCGATCAGGTAGAATGCCTCGCCCATTTCATGCAGGATGGCCTCGGCTTGGGAAAGATGCCTGGATTCGATGACCAGCACCATGCCGATGCCCATGTTGAAAACCCGATAGCGCTCCTGTTCGGAAACATTGCCGGCCTGGATCAGGAAGGAAAAGAGAGGCGGCACCGGCCAGGTTTTTTCGAGCACGACCGCGGTCGCCTCGGGTAGAATGCGCGGAATATTTTCCAGCAGCCCGCCGCCGGTGATGTGGGCCATGCCCTTGAGCAGGCGGGAAGCCAGCAGGGCGTTCACCGGCTTGAGGTAGGAACGGTGCACGCGCAGCAATTCTTCGCCGACCGGGGCGGCCAGTACGCTCACCCGGCTGCCCACTTTCAGCTTGAGCTTGTCAAAGATAATATGCCGGGCCAGCGAGTAACCGTTGGTATGCAGCCCGTTCGAAGGCAGACCGATGAGCAGGTCGCCTTTGCGGATGTTTTTTCCGTCCACCACCTTTTCCTTGCCCACGATGCCGACGATGAAGCCGGCGATGTCGTACTCCCCTTCCTGGTAAAACCCGGGCATCTCCGCGGTCTCACCGCCGAGCAGGATCATCTCGTTGTCCAGACAGCCGTCCAGCACTCCGGACACCACCTTGCCGACGGTTTCCGGGATGACCTTGCCGCTGGCCAGGTAATCGAGAAAAAACAAGGGTCGTGCGCCGTAGACCAGGATATCGTTGACGCAGTGGTTGACCAGGTCGCGGCCCACGGTGTGATGCACGCCGGTCAGAAAAGCGATCTTCAGTTTGCTGCCCACCCCGTCGGCCGACGAAACCAGGACGGGATTTTTCAGGTTGCCCTGGAGAGGGAAAAAACCGCCGAATTTGCCTATTTCCTGGACGCCCATGCGCTGAACCATGGACTTGATGCGCGCGACCGCTTGGTTGCCGCGGTCGATGCTGACCCCGGCCTGCTCATAGGCGCTTTTCTTCATTCTCTTCTCCTTCCGGCATGGCGGCCCGGATGGATTCTACCATAAAAATTCCGTTGCCTCCAGCGCCGTGGCGGATGGCTATTGCATGCGCGGGGCTTTGCTTTTACAATGAAAGCCAATCAGGGATATTCAACGGAGGAGGCACCGTCTCATGGCGCCGGTTCATTTTTTTTACATGCCCGCTTTCGTCGCCGCGTGAAAATCAGGGAAAAGATCGGCCGCGGCGGCTCCGTCCTCGCGCGCATGGCCGGCGTCAGTTTATTCCTGCCCCGCTGCCGCGTTTGCGGATCGGACCTGGTTCTGGCCGGAGAAAAAATCATCTGCCGCGACTGCCGGCAAAAAGTGCGCCTGTCCGAGGAAAACCAGTGCCGGACCTGCGGCAAGTTCATTCCCGCCGGCATCGAAGCCTGCGGCTCCTGCCTGCTGCTGCCGCCGCCTTTCCTGCGCCATGTTTCCTACGCCGCCTACGAAGGCACCCTGCGCGAGGTCATCATCCTGTACAAGTACGGGGAGGTGGAAGCCTTGAAAACGTTCCTGGCTTCCCTTTACCTGGAAATGGTGCGCAAAAAACTGCCGGCCGGCTTCCAAGCCGTAGTCCCGGTTCCGATCGAT
Source organism: Candidatus Aminicenantota bacterium (assembly GCA_026393775.1). Classification (GTDB taxonomy): domain Bacteria; phylum Acidobacteriota; class Aminicenantia; order UBA2199; family UBA2199; genus UBA2199. The sequence continues at coordinate 1,132 of JAPKZM010000299.1, read as the reverse complement.
CGCCAAAGGCGGCACGGCTTCATGCCCGTCCGCACCATGGGCCGGCTCCTGGCCCGCGAGCTCAAGATCGAATTTTCACCCGCACTGCTGGGCAAGATAAAGAGCACCCCGCCCCAGGTAGGTTTGTCGCAAGCCCAGAGAAAAAGCAACCTCGACGGCGCTTTTATTTTTGCCCAAAAGCAAAAGCTGGCAGGAAAAAAAATCCTCCTCATCGATGACGTGACCACCACCGGCACCACCATCAACAAATGCGCCGCGCTGCTGAAAAAAAACGGCGCCCAGGTAACGGCTTTGACCCTGGCTCAAACACGTTTCTAAATGAGTTCCAAAATGTTAGCAATAAATTAAATAAAATTGACAATGCGTTTTTAATGTTTTAAATTGGTAGATTATGGAAGGAACAATGAGATATCAATTGCGTCAAAAATTCATTATTTTACTAATTAAAAGGGGGGACGAATGAAATTCACCGATCTTCAACGCAAAACGGTTTCCATCATCGTGCTGGCCGCGTTTCTGGGACTGCTCGGTGCCTGGGCCACACCCGCCCCGGCGGCTACCAGGGCAGGGAATTCCGAAACAGCGATCGTTCAGGGCGAAAGCGATGGGCCAAACTTCATTGAAACAGAAAACACTAAAGCGCCCGCCATAGCAAAAGGCAAGAAATTTCCCTGGCTTATCGTCGGCCTGGGAGTGGTGGCCATCGGCGTCGCCGTTTATTTCCTGGTAATTAAGAAAACCAATTACACCCTGACCGTGACGTTGGGCGCCGGTTGCACCGGCACCCCGACCGCCACCACCTCGTACGAGAAGGGAACGGTAGTCAGCTACAATTACACTCCCGCGACTGGATACACCAACATACAGGTCATGGTGGACGGCGTTAGTGTGCCCGACTCCGGAACCATCACCATGGACGCAAACAAGGCGCTCACGGTGACGGCTGAAACCGTGGACATCCGCGGTATCTGGTATTTCACTACGACCGGTCTCACCAGCACCAATTTCAATGTCCAGTTCGCCGGCACGGCCACCAGCGGGACGGTAACGATACCTGGTTTTACCAACACGGGCACCTATACGGTGACTGGAGAAAATGTTTCCATCACCATAACCGGACCCATCACTTTCA
>JAPKZM010000057.1 GCA_026393775.1 Candidatus Aminicenantota bacterium | reverse complement strand
CAGTTCCTGGACGCGGGCGTTCAGGTTCTGGATGTCATTGTTCTTGTCTAGAATATCTTGCAGCAGGGACTTGATGGAAACGTCCTTTTCGTTCTTGATCTTGTCTTCCAGGACCTTTTTTTGCTCCGGGGAAAGGTTCATGATATTGATCTCGGGCAGGTCTTCCCCGGTCTTTTTCTTGTATTCGCCCAAAACGGTGAACACTTCGTTCTGCCTCTCCTGGATGCCGGCCTCGAGCTTCTGGATCTGCTGCACCGTCTCCTGCATCTGCTTCATCTTCGGCGAGACCTGCGGGCCGGCCGGTCCCTTGAGAACAAAATAAGCAAGGACCAGGATCACCAGCGCCAGAGCGCCGATGACATAGTAGAATTTTTTGGATTTTTTTTCAGGCAGGCTCTCCTTGAACGGAACCTTCGCTTGTTCTTGGGCCATAATTTCCTCCTTGGCTTTTACCCCTTTTACATGATTGTCACCATTATTTTAGCACAGGCCGTGGCAAAAAAACAAATCGGGCCCTGGCCCCCTGCGGGGACAGACAAACCATATTACCAACACTATAGGTTTCGTTCCCTCCTGGCATTACGAAACCTATCTAGTGTTGGTATAGTCACACTAGATAGTCACACTATGGATTCAGCAATTTTATTAGTAGCTGAAACCATCCATTGTGACTATAGTGTGACTACCGCCTAATGACCGGATGGTTTGTTATGCTTGCAAATTCGGGTTCGCCGGCTTATAATCGGGGCTGAAGGAGCTCCCGATGACGCGCGAACAAGCCGTGGAACTGCTGCAGCAACATTTGCTCAACCGCAACCTGGTCAAGCACTGCCTGGCCGTGGAAGCCTGCATGAAGGAATTCGCCGGCCGTTTCGCCCAGGATCCGGAGCCTTGGGCCATGGCCGGGCTGCTGCACGACCTGGACTACGCCTACACGGTGGACACCCCGGCGCAACACAGCGAAAAAACGGCCGACATGCTGGCCGAATATTCCCTCGCCGGCGAGATCATCCACGCCATCAAGGCCCACAACCTGCGGGTGGAGCCGAGCTCGAAAATGGACATCGCGCTGCTGACCATCGACCCGGCCAGCGGCTTCATCATCGCCTGCGCCCTGATGCACCCCGACAAAAAACTGGCCAGCCTCGACCTGGCGTTCCTGAAGAAGCGCTTCAAGGAAAAATCGTTCGCCAAGGGCGCCTCGCGCGAACAGATGGAGGGGTGCGTCAAGCTGGGCCTTTCCCTCGACGAATTCCTGCAGCTCTGCCTCTCGGCTATGCAGAAGATCGCCCCCGAACTCGGATTGTGATGGACAAGCTGCAAACCAAGGGACTGACCAAGGTCTACCACCGGGTCAAGGTGGTCGACAACATCAACCTGGAATTCCGGGCCGGCCAGATATCGGCCCTGCTGGGACGAAACGGCGCGGGCAAGACGACGACGTTCCTGATGATGGCCGGCATCGTCCACCCCGACGGCGGCCAGGTGTTTTTCAATGGCGAGAACATCAACGCCATTCCCTCCTATGAACGGTCGCAAAAAGGGCTGATCTACCTGCCCCAGCTGCATTCGGTTTTTTTAAAGGCCACCGTTTTTGATAATTTGCACATGGTCCTGGAAATGTATTTTCCCGAGGCGGAAGCCCGGCAGAAGACCCTCGCCCTGCTCAAGGATTTCGGTCTGCTGGCGGTCCGGGAATCGAAGGCCCACCAGCTGTCGGGCGGGGAGAAGCGGCGGCTGGAGATCGCCCGCTCCATGATCATGGCCCCGCGCTTTCTTTTCCTTGACGAACCTTTCACCGGCATCGACCCGATCACCATCCATGAGCTGCAGAAGACCATCCTGCAGTTGAAGGAGAGGGGGATCGGCGTCATCATCACCGACCACAACGTCAAGGACACGTTTTTTATTACCGACGTGGCCTACATCATTCACAAGGGGCATATCCTGAGCTGCGGGACGCCGGCCCAGGTGGTCAAGGAAGAGGAGACCCGCCAGGTGTTCCTGGGCAAAGATTTTGAGTGGAACGGCTGAGCCAGGCGTCCTACCTCCGACTGAACGCCGCCGACTGGGTGAAGCGGCGCGAGTTTTTCGCCGCTCGTTTCTCTCCCTGCCGCCTCTGCCCGCGCCAGTGCGGGGCCGAGCGCCAAAGCCATCGTCACGGCCTGTGCCGGGCCGGGCGCGACGTCAAGATCGCCTCGCACAACATCCATTTCGGCGAGGAACCGCCCATTTCCGGCGAGCGGGGATCGGGGACGGTCTTCTTTTCGGGCTGTACCCTCAACTGCCTGTTCTGCCAGAACTACCCGATCTCGCAGCTGTTCCACGGCGAGTTGTACAGCGTGGAGCAGCTGGCGGAAATTTTTCTTGGCCTGCAAAAGCGCGGTGCGCACAATATCAACCTGGTGTCGCCCACGCCCTATTTGTTCCACATCGTGAGCGCGCTGGAGATCGCCAGCGCCAAGGGGCTCCACATCCCCCTGGTTTACAACACCAGCGGCTATGAGCGGGCCGAGGTCGTGGCCGGGCTGTCCGGCATCGTCGACATCTTCCTGCCCGACCTGAAATACGGGCCTTTGCAAGATTCGCGGCAATTGGGACTTAAGCTTTCGGGGGTGAAAGATTACTTTGCCAACGCCGTGGCGGCCATCGCCGAGATGTTCCGTCAGGTCGGGCCGCTGCGGCTGGATGGAGCGGGAATCGCCGTTCGCGGCACGGTCATCCGCCACCTGATCATCCCCGGGCAGGTGGAGAACTCGATCGAGGTTCTGCGAGCCATCGCGGCCGGCAGTTTCAAGGATGCCTGGCTCAGCCTGATGAGCCAGTATTTCCCGGCCCACCG
>JAPKZM010000296.1 GCA_026393775.1 Candidatus Aminicenantota bacterium | reverse complement strand
TCCGCAGCACCCCGTTCCCGCCTGGTGCTGATGAGTTCGGCCGAAGTCTACCGCGGTGAAGGGGCCGCCCCCATCACCGAGAGCTCTCCCGTCCAGAGCCAGAATCCCTACGCCCTCTCCAAGCTGGCCATGGAAATGCTGGGAGACCTTTACTGGAAAACGCACGGCTTGCCTGTCAGCAAGATCAGGGCTTTCAACTTTACCGGCCCCGGTCAGGACAGGAAATTCGTAGCCTCCGATTTCGCCAGTCAGATAGCCGCCATTGAAAGATGTGAACAGGAAGCGGTGATCCGCGTCGGCAACCTGGCCGCCAGCCGCGATTTTTCCGACGTCCGCGACGTGGCCCGCTACGTGCAGGCGATCGGCGAGCGGGGCGAAGGCGGCGAAGTGTACAACCTGTGCTCGGGCCGGAGCTACTCGATCCATGCCGTCCTGGATGTTTTGCTTAGCCTGGCGAAAAAACCGGTCCGAGTGGAGGTGGATGCCGGCAAATTCAGGCCGTTGGACAATCCGCAGATCCATGGCGATCCGGCGCGCATCCGGGACGAATTCGGCCTGCGGCCGGAAATTCCCATGGAAAAAACATTGCTCGATTTGCTCGATTACTGGCGGGAGTTTCGCGGATGAAGGCGCTGGTCATCAAGATCGCGGCCATCGGCGATTTCCTGATGGCGACGCCGGCGCTGCGGGCACTGAAACAGGCGCCGGCGGTCAGCAGCCTCGCCTTGCTGGCCGGGGTTTCCATTGCCGACGTGGTCAGGAGCAATCCCCATTTGGACAAAATCTTTTTTCTGGACGACGCGAAAATTTTCAAGGGCGGCTTCTGGGCCAAGTTGTCGGAGGTGCTCAAAATTTCCTGGCGCCTGCGCCGCGAGCGATTCGATATCGGCTTCAATTTCCATCGCGATTGGCGCTTCAACATCATCCTGTTCTTGTCGGGCTGCAGGAGGAGGATCGGTTTCGCCCAGGGGCGCGGCAAATTCCTGCTGAGCGAAGCCGTGCCGGTCGAGGGAGTCAGGCACACCATTTTCCGCTACTGCGACCTGGTGCGGCGGCTGGGAGTGTTCTGCATGGACTTCGGCATGGAGTTTCCCCTGGCCCCCGGGGCGGTCGAAGCCGCCGCGGAAAAATTCTTTCCTCCGGCAAAGGGCGGCGCTCCGGTGGTCCTGGTGCCGGGAGGGGCGGTTAATGTCAAACAGGAAATGATCAGCCGGCGCTGGGCGGAAGCGAACTTCGCCTCCCTGGCCGGGATGCTGCTCCAGGCCGGTCACCGGGTCGTGCTGCTCGGCAACGGCGGCGATGGGGCCATTGCCGACGCCATCAAGGCGCTGCAACCCGATGTCATTGACCTGACCGGGAAAACCAGCCTGGCCGAAGCGGCGGCCCTGATGAAAGGGGCGCGCCTGGTCATCTGCAACGACTCTGGGCTGATGCACCTGGCGGCGGCCGTGCATATCCCGATCATCGCGATTTTCGGACCGACCCCGGTTGAAGAATTGAAGCCGCTGACCGAAAACAGCGTGATCGTCTGGAAAGGGCAGGATCTCGAGTGCGCTCCCTGCTACCGCGACGGCGTTTTTCCCGACTGCGGCCATCGCGCCTGTTTGCAAAGGATTTCCCCGCAGGAGATCTTTGAACTGGCAAAAAGATTCTTATAGCCTCGTAATTCGTTGTGGGGGTAACCCCCACCCAGGGTTCGAATCCCTGCCCCTCCGCCATATTCCTTTACTGATAAGCGATTCCTGATCACTACCTTTTTACATCCATTCAAAGTCCAAAAAAAGATACGTTGTGTTTGTACAGGATTTTGTGCGGGTAGACCCCAAAATGATCTGAGATTGAAGACCGAAAGCGAAGATGAGTACCACCAACGGTTACGGCTGGAAATGAACTGGCTTGAGATGTACCACCGGCGCTATCTGCGCTTTTCCGATCAGTGGTTGCAGGAAATTCAAAAGGAGTTGTGGGATGCGAAGAATATTATCGCAAAAGCCCGGCTGGAAAACGTATTTACGATGAACAGCAGTTCCTGTTTTGATTACCACCGACGGTGTGATTATTGGGCATTATGCTCAAGCGAGGATCCGGAAGCAGTCATCAAGGAGAGTGGTCAATTTAAGCATCAGGACGCCCATGTAGAGCTCATCGACGCCTCGGGTGAGGTTTTTGAGGCGGTCTCAGTGCCGTTCTAGGAGGAAATATGAACGAAAAAAAGAAAGTTCCAAACGGGGAGAAAAATCCCCATGTTATATTGTTGTACGGTCAGAGCAAGATCGGTCTGAGCACAATCGCGGCCCAATTCCCGGCACCACGATTTACTAAATGTAGTGTTTCGTATAATCAAAATATTTGCACCCTTTTTTATAGAGTTGAGTGTTATTAATCTTCAAACTTTCCCCCCATGAAAGCATAACCAATAGATAAACCAAACAAACCTTGATCTGGCATAAAGTGTGCGCCAAGGCTCCATTTTTTATATACTAAAACTGCGTTTAACATTAAATTCGAATGACCCTCCGAAAATATGGTGTTACTTCTAAGATTCATTCCTATTCCTCCTCCAATCTTTATCCATGAATCATAATTTCTTGTAAAAGGAATGATGATGTCTAAACCAATTAAAGCCAGTCCATCAAGGGTTGTCTCATTATCCGAAATCAATAATCCCATGATATCAATTTCAAATCCAAAATAATTGGCAAAAATAAGACAATTTTCCACACCGAGGGACATAACCATAGGTTCAGTAAAATTAATAAATCCAAGGTTAAGCCAACTATAAAAACCATTTGCGCTTTTGGCTATTTCAGGAGCGGCAGCATTAGCGAGATCCTGCATGGCTTGATCTTGTTTTGCGCGTTGTTCTTCATTCCACCTTTGAATTTCTTTCTCTTTTCTTCTTCGTTCCGCTTCGGCCGCTCGTTGCTGCCTTTCCCGCTCATTTCTAGCATTTTGTTCGGCCTGGGTTCGAGAATTCTGTGCTTGCTGGGTCCGAGCATTCTGCGCTTCCTGCTCTTGTTTCCTACGTTCTTCTTCACGCACTTGCTGTTCTTTCCTTGCTTTTTCTTCAGCTTCTCGCTGTGCCTGCTCACGTTCTGCACGTCCATCATTATGAATAATTTTCTTTATTCTAATAGTAAATTGCACATCACATTTATTTTCTGGGGTTGGATATAAACCCCAACTCTCTTGAACTCCGCCATTTGCTTCCAGTGTAAACCCTCCATCACCTCCACTTGTATCTTTGTACCTAACACTATAATAGACTTCAACTTCATGATCATTCATATTACGGATTTGATAAAACCAAAGATATTTCCTGGCCGATGAATTATATCCATCATTCTTTACTCTCCATTCGAGACCTTCTTTAATTGGAGCCCAGTCGGACCAGGGGCAATCTCTTCCGAATACATTATCAGAGATGAAAAGTAGAAAAGATAAGAAAAAGATAAGAGTAAACATTTTTGCTTTTTTCCCCATATCACACCTCCGTCAGATTTATAAAAATGACAGTTAAAAATTGAATTGTCAAGAGATAAACCAAAAAAGAAATTAACCAGGAAGGCAAGGACTTATTGTTCTACATCTTTGCCAAGGAAGATTGACTGAAACTAAAGCGAAAGCCGGATCTCGATATAAGTGCGTGACGGTAGAATGGGCCGGGCTGCTCGCTGTCGAAGGGAGCTCCCCCCCACCTCAATAGATACTGATCAAAACTAAGTGGTGGAATTGTGCGGGTAAAATCCAGTAAAAATAAGATAAGTGACTTTACAAAAAAAGCTTGGAAACAATCTGCTGATAATGATTATGGAGATTTTCGATGAACTCGGCCAGGGTCTCGAAATTCGTAACCGCAATAGTTTGAACAATTGCTTTTTCTTCCGAACTACGATAGTTGCTTAAACCTTGAATAACTTGCCGCTGGCCTGGGCCAGGACCTGGCCCGAAATGTCGCATACGCGACTTTCGGCCAAGATGATGCGTCCTCTCGTTTCCAGGATCTTCGCCGCTACCCGGTAGGCTTTGCCGGTGGCGGCCGGTTTTTTGTATTTGACCGTCATTTCAGCGGTAACGCATTTATGGCCGGCGAAGGCGGCGGCTTTGATCATGGTTTCGTCAAGGACCGTGGCCAGCAAGCCGCCGTGAACCGTACCCTGCCAGCCCTGCAGATGGGGCGGGAAGATCACTTCGGCCTCGGCTTCTCCGCTTTGCGGGTTTTCGTTGAATTCGATTTTTAGCCCGGCCGGGTTCTTTTTGCCGCAGACGAAACAATTCTGATCGTCGTTGAAATCCTTCATGATCTTTTTATACACCAAAAACGTGTTCTTTACAAAATCAGCCAAGTTCTATACAATGTTTTTTAAATCAAAGGCAAGGTGAAAAAATGTCAAAAAGGATGATCAAACAGTTCATGGAAATGGTGGCCATCGACAGCGAATCGGGCAATGAAGCCCAGTTCATTGAATATCTCCTGGCTGAATTCAAAAAATTGGGCGCCGACGCCTGCAAGGATGCTTATGGCAACCTGGTGGCCAAGTTTCCGGCCAAAAGCAGTGTCAGTAAAGAAGCGATCCTTCTTTCCTGCCACGCCGATACGGTCATGCCCGGAATCGGCATTAAGCCCAAAATCGAGAATGGCGTGATACGCTCCTCCGGAGACACCATCCTGGGAGCCGACGACAAGGCCGGCATTGCCGAAATGCTCGAAGCGCTGCGCCTGGCCAAGACGCGGCCGTCGGTCGAAGTGGCCATCAGCCGCCAGGAAGAAGTGGGCCTGTTGGGGATAAAGAACCTGGATTTCAGTCTGTTGAGCGCCAGACGCGGCTTTCTGCTGGACAATGACACCCTCGATACCATCGTCATCGGCGGACCCTCCTATTTCGCCATCGACGCGGATGTCAAAGGGCGCTCGGCCCATGCCGGCATGGAGCCGGAAAAGGGCATCAACGCCATCCTGGCCGCGGCCAAGGCCATTGTGGCCTTGCGCCTGGGGCGCCTGGACCGTGAAACCACGGCCAACGTGGGTGTGATCAAGGGCGGCATGATCCGCAACGGGGTTCCCGATGCGGCCAGCTTCTTGGCCGAGTGCCGCAGCCTGCAACATGACAAAGCCCAAGCCCTGGCTTGTGAAATGGAGTCGATCATTAAAGGGGAAGTGGCAGCAGCCGGCGCCCAGGTCGAAATCAAAACAAACAATCTCTGCCGGGCCGTGCAAATTCCTCCGGACGCCTGGACTGTGGTCACCGCCCAGAAAGCTCTGGCAACGGTCGGCATTACAGCCAAAACCACGTTTATCACCGGTTTCACCGATGCGTCCATCTACAACAACCAGGGCATTGAAATGGCAGTGGTCGGCATCGGCGCCCGGGATGAACATTCCACTTCGGAACACATCCATGTTGCGGATATGGAAAAAGCACTGGCTATGCTGGTCGAAATATTGAGACTCTCAGCCGCCTAGGCGGGCAGTAAAATCCCTGTTTTTTTGCCTTGACAGGGGGGAAAAAATCCGCTACCATCGATGGCATGTTCGACTTTAAAAAGCACAAAAAAGTAGCCATGCTGTTTTCCGGCGGACCGGCGCCCTCGGCCAACGCCGTCATCTCATCGGTGGCCCTGAATTTCATCAACGCCAAAGTGCCCATTATCGGTTTTTTCTTCGGTTTCGAGTTCCTGGAAGATTACGACCACAAGAATCGCTACTCGCTGTCCCCCAATGTCCATTACCAGACGCTGGATGCCAACATTTCCACCATCCGCAACCGGCGCGGAGTGTATCTGAAGACTTCGCGGGCCAACCCCGGCCGTTCAATCAAGTCGCCGGAAGACTTGCAAGACCCCGAGAAGAACAAGAAATTGTTCAACATTCTCCAGGCTCTCGACAGCTTGGGCATCGGCTGCCTGATCACCATCGGCGGTGACGACACGCTCAAAACCGCCAATTTCCTGGCCCGTCTCGGCCTGCCGGTGATCCACATCCCCAAGACCATCGATAATGATTATTTCGGCATTGCCTGGACCTTCGGCTACTGGAGCAGCGTCCAGGCCGCCCAGGATGACCTGCTCAACCTGAAGGCCGATGCCGAGAGCACCAGTTCCTATTTCATCGTGGAATTGATGGGGCGCAAAGCGGGCTGGCTGACCTACGCGGCCGGCATCGCCGGCGAAGCGGTGCAGATGGTCTCCACGGAGGACATCGAGACGGATACGCTGGATATCGCGCAGCTGGCCGGAAAGATCGTCGACACCATCCTGCTGCGCGAAAAGAACGACAAATATTACGGCGTGATCTGCGTGGCCGAGGGGCTGGCCGACAAGCTGCCGGAAAAGTACCGCCCGACCGAAAAGGACCGCCACGGCAACATCATCATGGGGACGGCCGAAGTGGGGCGGATCATACGCGATGCCACCGAGGATGTCTACAAAGAGCGGACCGGGCGCAAGAAAAAAATCATTTTCAAGCAGATCGGCTATGAAACGCGCAACGCCCTGCCCATCAGCTTTGACGTGGTTTTGGCCAGCATGCTCGGTTTCGGCGCCTACAAACTTTTCAAGAACAAGCAGTTCAACTGCATGGTTTCGGTCTCGGACAATTTCCAGATAGTCGGCGTGCCCTTCGCTGAGCTGATCGATCCCCAGACCTTGCTCACCCGCCTGCGCAACGTGCCGCGCGGCAGCGATTTCTTCGAATTGAAGGAAGCCCTCTCGTACAAACTGACCGAGTAGGGTGTAGGGACGAATAAATATTCGCCCTGGTTTCGGACAATTGGCGCGGTCTTTTAGGGCGTATGGGTATACGCCCCTACGAATCTTATTTGTACCGCAGCCAGCGCAGGATCTCCCCCAATGAAGGCTTTTTGCCGTACATCAGGATGCCGACGCGGAAGATCTTCGCCCCCAGCCAGGCCAGGAAAGCGATGAAGAGCAGGCTCAGGGAAATGGCCGACAAGATTTGCGCCAGGGGGGGCGGGGAGACGGTGATGCGCATGAACATTAGGGTGGGAGTGAAAAGGGGAATGAACGAGGAGATTAGGGCTACGGACGAATTCGGGCTCTGGGTGACCATGATGCCCATGACGAAGGGAATGATCAGCAGGTACGATATGGGGGCGGCGAACTGCTGGGCTTCCTGGTCGGTGTTGACCGCGGCCCCGACGATGGAGAAAAGGATGGCGTACATGAAAAAACCCAAAAGAAAAAAAATGACGAAGTAGATGCCGATCTCCAGGGTCAGGAAATTCATGATGCCGCTGCTCAGGCCCAGGGAAAATTTTCCCATCATGGCCAGGGCGAACAGAAACCAGATGGCCACCTGGGTCAGGCCGGCCAGGCCGATGCCGATGATCTTGCCGTAAAAAATGTGCTGGGTGTCGGTGGAGGAGATCAGCACCTCGATGATGCGGCTGCTTTTTTCCTCGAGCACGCCGCGCATGATCAGCTGCCCGTAGCCCATCAGGATGGAAAACAAAATGGCCAGCATGAAGAGAGACATCATGTACTCGATGCCGGCGCTGGATTTGCTCGTCCCTTCCTTTTTCACCTTGATGGTCTCGAATTCGATGTCGCGGGTGGCTTCATCGACGATTTCGGGGTTGATCTGCTTGGCGATCAGGATCTGCCGGGAGACCACGGTGCGCACAACCGCCTGGATGTATTTGTTGGTATCGAAATCCGATATGTTGCCGGAATAATAGAACAATTTCCTGTCCTTTTGAATGGTGGACGGGATTAAAAGGAAACCGTCGATCTCCTTGGCGCGGATGGCCTGGATGTTCCGTTCGATCAGCTCTGCGGGCGAATGGCCGGCCGTATCGATTTTGGCGAATTTCAGCTTGCTCGCTTCCGCTCCGTTGTCGTTATCGAAAACATCGCCTTTCATGTCGGCCTTGCGCTTGGCGGGCGCCGTCTTCTCGCTCTGGGTCGCCTTTTCATTCACCAGCATCTTCTCGTAGATGAAGCCCGAGTAATCGGCCACGCGGATGGTTTTTTCGCCCTTGCCCATTTTCATCAGCAGCACCGGCAAAAACATGAAGGCGGCCATGATCAGCGGCGTCAGGATGGTCGAGATGATGAACGATTTCTTTTTGACGATCTCCCGGTATTCCTTCTTGATGACGGCGATGAGTTTCATGCCCGAGCTCCTTCGTTGACTTTGCGGATGAAAATATGCTGCAGGGACGGCTCCGTCAGTTGAAAGGAGTTGAGGGAGACACGGGCGTTCAATGCCTCGAGCAGACGGCTCTTGTGGGCCAGGTCGACGAGTTCGATCTCCATCTCCCGGCCGTAGTCCCTGAAGCTCTTGACGTATTCCAGCCCGGACATGAAGGCGCTGTCGCCTTCGTACTCGACGCGGATGAATTTCGTGCCGTACTGGGACTTGATCTGAGCCAGCTTCCCGTCGAGCACCTTTCGGCCCTGGTCGATCATGACCACCGTGTCGACCAATTTTTCGGCGTATTCCATCAGGTGGGTGGAAAGGATGATCGAAACGCCTTCCTTTTTCTTTTCCAGCAGGATGCGGGTGACCAGATCGATGTTGAGCGGATCCAGGCCGGAAAAAGGTTCATCGAGGATCAGCAGCTCCGGCTCGTGCAGGATGGTGGAAATGATCTGTAATTTCTGGGCCATGCCCTTGGAAAGCTCCTCGACTTTTTTCTGCTCGTAGCTCTCCAGGTCGAATTGCCGCAACAGCTTGAGCCCGCGTTCGCGGATCGTCTCCCGCCGCAAGCCCTTCAGTTCTCCCAGATACACCAGGACGTCCATCACCTTCATTTTCCGGTAAAGGCCCCTTTCTTCCGGCAGGTAGCCGATCGAGTCCTTCATTTTTTCCGAAAAGGGGCGGCCCAGGATCTCGATCGTCCCCTGGTCCGGGGCGATGACATTCATGATCATGCGGATGGTCGTGGATTTCCCGGCCCCGTTGGGCCCCAGCAATCCCAGGATCTCGCCCTTGCGGACCGTGAAGGAAATCTGGTCCACGGCCCGCTTGCCGTCAAAGTCCTTGACCAGACCGTTCAGCGCCAATGCCTGTTCATTCATGACGTCTCCATGGCAGTTTTATTTTAGCTTATTGCATTATACGGCTGGCAAAGCTTTTTGTTGCGGCCGTTTTACCCCGCCAGCAGGCTGAGGGAGCTTTTTTTCATTCCCGGCAGTCCGGCGGCGATGATTTTTTCCGCCGGGGCGTGCAATTCGAGGACGCCGAGATACGAGCCTCGCTGCGGCTGGCGCGAGACCAGGTATATCTTCTTGACCTGCAGCGCGAGCTTGTGCTTTTCGCAGACGCCGCGCATGTCGGCC
>JAPKZM010000082.1 GCA_026393775.1 Candidatus Aminicenantota bacterium | reverse complement strand
GGACTCTGGGATGTGGATCCCGTTAATCTTTTCCGCATTACCTGGAAGAATGATCCCAGGGAGAACGGCGGCAGCGGATTGTTCGCTGATGTGAACTATGTTGAAATTCCCCACGAGCTGACTGGCGTAAAAGCCAGAATAATCGGCTTGACCGGCAAGTGGTTTCCTACGGGCGCCCATAAGGTCGGGGCCGCCTTCGGCTGCCTGGTGCCAAGGCTGGTTACAGGTCAGTTTGATCCCGCCACGCAAAAAGCGGTTTGGCCTTCAACTGGAAATTACTGCCGCGGCGGTGCCTTTGATTGTTCCCTGCTGGCTTGCGACGCCATTGCCATTTTGCCGCAGGATATGAGCAAGGAAAGATTCGCCTGGCTCAAGAAAATCAATACCAGTGAGATCATCGCCACGCCCGGTTGCGAATCGAATGTCAAGGAAATTTATGATAAATGCTGGGAACTCAGAAAAGAGCGAGGCGATAAGATCGTTATTTTCAACCAGTTTGAAGAATTCGGCAATACGCTCTGGCACTATGAAATTACCGGTTCGGCTATAGAAGAAGTTTTTAACAAGATTAAGAATGGCAAATCCCGGCTGGCCGCTTATGTTTCGGCGACCGGCTCGGCCGGGACGATCGGTGCCGGTGAATACTTGAAGAAGATCTGTCCGACGATAAAAATCGGGGCCAGCGAAGCGCTCCAATGCCCCACCCTCTACTTGAACGGTTTTGGCGGGCATCGAATTGAAGGCATCGGGGACAAGCACGTGCCCTGGATCCATAATGTGCGGAATACGGACAATGTCATTGCCATCGATGATGAAAATACCATGCGGGTTTTGCGACTATTCAATGAGCCGGCGGGCAAAAAAATACTGGCCAAGGAAGGCCTTGACGAAGCATTCATTGAAAAACTTCCGCTGCTGGGAATTTCAAGCATCTGCAATCTCGTCGCTTCAATCAAAATGGCAAAATATTACGAGTTAGATGAAAATGACGTGATATTCACCATCTTCACCGATTCAGCCGCGATGTATGAATCACGCCTGCGGGAACTCGAAGCACAAAGAGGCAAGTACGGGGACAATAATGCCATGATGGATCTGGATCGATACCTGCACGGGGTTGGCATAGACTGGATAAAGGAGCTGAATTACTATGACCGCAAAGCCCTGCATAACCTTAAATATTTCACCTGGGTGGAACAACAGGGCAAGGCGGTCGAAGATTTGGAAGCTCTTTGGCGCCCGGAAACCTGGAAAGAAATCTTCGAAGGGACGGCCGACAAATTCGATGCGTTGATCAAAGAATTCAATCAAGAGGTCGAAGCATAAAAATGGGTAAAATTAATGTCGATGTCAAGACGAAAATCGACGATTTATACCGCTTGAATTTCGACGGCTTCAGAAATGATTTTTTGCTTTCGTGGGATAAAAGCATGGATGATATTCAAGCGGTCATCACTCTGGCTGAAATTTTGCGCGAGTTTCATAGGGACAACGTCGCGCTGAGGGTCTTCCGCACCGGGCTGGCCGTGTCTTTTTTTCGCGATAAATCGACAAGAACCAGGTTGGCCTACGCTTCCGCCTGCGACCTTTTGGGCTTGACGATCCAGGAAATGGACGAGGAAAAATCCCAGATAGCCCATGGCGAGACCATCAGGGAAACAGCGAATATGATCTCCTTCCTGAGCGAGGTGATCGGCATCAGGGATGACATGTTCCTGGGCAGAGGGCACAATTTCATGAAAGAAATTGCCCGCGCCTTGGATGACGGTTTTGCCGAAGGGGTTCTGGGCCGCCGGCCTGCCGTGATCAACCTGCAGTGCGATCTGGATCATCCCACCCAGACGCTTTCGGACCTGGTGCACCTGAAAAACTATTTCGGCGGCCTGAATGAATTGAAACACAAAAAACTGGTCATGAGCTGGGCCTATTCGCCGAGCTACGGCAAGCCGCTGTCGGTGCCCCAGGGCATCATTTCCCTTTTAAGCAGGTTCGGCATGGATATCGTCCTGGCTTATCCGGAAAAATACGATCTGGTGCCGGAAGTGGTCGAAACGAGCAAAAAGTTCGCCAAGGAATCGGGCGGTTCGTTCACGATTACCCACGATATGAAGGAAGCCTTCAAGAACGCCGATGCCGTTTATCCCAAGAGCTGGGCTCCGTACTGGGTGATGCAGAAAAGGACGGATCTGATTTACAAGGATGACAAAAAAGGCTTGCAAGAATTGGAAAAAGAATGTCTGGCTCAGAACGCCAGGCATAAGGACTGGTTGTGCGACGAGGAATTGATGAAAACGACCCGCAACGGCAGCGCCCTTTACCTTCACTGTCTCCCTGCCGACGTGCAGGGTTTGAACTGCCTGGAAGGCGAAGTGACCATGAAAGTATTTGAAAAATACCGGATCGAGACATATAAGGAAGCGCGATATAAGGCTTTCGTCATTGCGGCCATGATCATGACCTGCTGCTTCCGGGATCCCGTGTCGATTATTGACAAGTTATTCAGGGATAACTTCAGCCGGGCCGGCTAAACCTTACGCTTCATTCGCGAAAAGTCGGAATTGCATTTTAGTAAACCATATTTTACTTGCCAATTGTATTGACATTTTTTTAGATTCTTCGCAAAATAGCATTACTATGCCGAGGCTTTGCGAGGCATTTAGTAATGCTATGCCGAGGTTTTCCGAGGCATCTAGTGATGCTATGTTGGGCGAAAAATGCTGGACGGTCGTCAACGACCCAAGGAGGATGCATGATAACGAATTTGAAGAACAGGGATTTCATCAGCGTCATGGATTTCAGTAAAGAAGAACTTGAAACTATCTTCGACGTCGCATTTGATCTCAAGCGCCGGAACGCCATTGGCGAGAGCCACAGCCATTTGTTGAAAGGAAAATCGCTTGGCATGCTGTTCGCTTCACCGTCGACCCGCACCCGAATTTCGTTCGAGACGGGGATCACGCAGCTCGGCGGCCATGGCCAGTACTACACCCCCGAGCAACTGCAGCTTAAAAACAAGGAGTCGTGGCGGGATACCGCCGAAATGGTCAACCGTTTCCTCAACGGTTTCGCCATCCGCCTCTACAACCTCAAAACGCAGATGGGCGCCGAGACCTACGAGTACGGCGACGCCCGTGAGGTGCTGCGCGCCATCGCCAAGGACGCCGACATTCCGGTCATCAACATGCTCGACGACAAGGAGCACCCGTGCCAAATCATGGCCGACATCATGACCATGATGGAGAAGTTCGGCCGCGAGGATTACAAGAAGAAAAAGATCGTCATGAGCTGGGCTTACGATGAACGAGCCAAGTCAGCCGGCGTTCCGCAGACGATGATCGCCGCGGGCATGACCCTGGGCATGAACATCGTCCTGGCCTATCCCAAAGAGCCGGGCGTCTACGACGTCGATCCCGAATACGTTAAAGTCGCACAAGACGCCGCCAAGGTCTCCGGCGGGGCATTGACCATCGAGCACGATATCTGGAAAGCGGCCAAGGATGCGGACGTCATTTACGCCAAGTCCTGGGCGCGCAACCCTGACCAGCACGCCGCCAGCGGGCCGAAGTATGCCAAGGACTGGTGCATCAGCCATGAGCACTTCAAGGTTGCCAACACTCAAGCCAAATACATGCATTGTTTGCCGGCCAAGCGCGGCAAGGAAGTAACCGACGAGTTGATCGATGACCCGAACATTTCGATCGTCAACGACGAAGCCGAGAACCGCATCCACGTCCAGAAGGCGATCATGGCCCTGACGATGCGGGGCTGACGCAAATCCTTATCAAGGAGAAAGCGCTATGGCCAGCAAAAAGAAAACGGTAAAAGCTCAGGTGATCGATTTGCAGGGTCGTGATGTCATCACCACGCAGGAATTTTCAGTGGCTGAACTCGAGGCCATTCTTACTCTCGCCTTTGAAATGAAAAAAAACCGTTACTGCGAGCGGCATGCCAAACTGATGCTGCGGCAGACTTTCACCATGTTGTTCTACAATCCGTCGCTGCGCACCCGCCAAAGCTTCGAGGCGGCGGCTACCGAGCTGGGCGGCCACGCCCAGTTCCTGGAACCCAAGGCGATGCGCCTCAAGAGCGTCAGCGGCAAGAAGGATAGCGCGGGCGAAAGCATCCATGACGCGGCCAAGGTCATGGCCCGCTACAGCTCCGGGATGGGGATTCGCATTCTCGAAGACTCCGTGGACAAATACGGCGACGGCAACTGGGTCTTACGGGAATACGCCAAGTTTGCCGACATCCCGGTTCTCAACATGGCCGACGATATTTACCATCCCTGCCAGGGACTGGCCGACAACATGGGCATGCGGCTGAACGTGGCGAAGGGTGAAAACACCAGGGGCAAGACGCTGTTGCAGACATGGGCGTCGGGCAAGCTCGCCCGTTCCTACTGTTCGGTGCACGAGTCGCTGCTCATCAACTCGCGGCTCGGGATGAACGTCCGCCTGGCGTTTCCTAAAGGATACGAACTGCCGGATACCCGGGTCCTCGACGCGGTCAAGGAAAACTGCCGGCAGGCGGGGACGAAATTTGAGATCGTCAACGATCCGGTCGCCGGCTACGAAGGCGCTGACTACGTCTATTCCCGCAATTGGTTCGGCCCCGATTTCTACCAGATCGGCAAGGAAGCCGAAATCGCGCGTGCCAGCGATCCGAAGTACAAGGACTGGATCTGCGATGAGCGCAGGATGAAGATCGCGGGACCGAATGCCAAGTTCATTCATCCGATGCCGGTCGATGAGGAGCACGAAGTCACGCCGGAGGTGAATCGCGGACCGCGCTCGATCATCATGGATATCGCGGAATGCCGCTTGCACGTGCAAAAGGCCCTGATGGCGATGACCATCGGCGGAGTGAAAGTGCAGGGCGGCAAGATCATTTGGCCGAAAAAATAAGCGACGGACACCGTCAAGGATACCGAGAATCCCATGAAGAAAATTGTAATCGCGATCGGCGGCAATTCACTGATTCCCGCCGGCCAGAGAGGCTTCATCGAAGAGCAGAAGGAGGCTTCTTATGAAACGTGCGAACACATCGCCGATATGATCGGCGCCGGCCATCAATTGGTTATCGTGCACGGCAATGGCCCGCAGGTCGGCAACATCCTCCTGCGCAACGATGCGGGCGAGCAGCTCCACGGCATTCCGCAAATGCCAATGGACATCTGCGGCGCCGATTCGCAGGGCGGGATCGGCTATATGTTGTCGCAGGCGCTGATCAACGTCCTCCGTGCCAAGAATATTAAAAAGGGCGTCGTCACGGTGATCACGCAGTGCGTCGTCGACCGCAACGATGAGGCATTCAAGAATCCGCGCAAGCCGGTCGGTCCATTCTACAAGGCCGATCAGGTCGAGCAGAAAAAGAAAGCCAATCCCAGCTGGACCCTCATCGAGGATGCCGGCCGCGGTTACCGCCGCGTTGTCGCTTCGCCGATTCCGGTGCGCATCGTCGAACAGCCGGCGATTGAGACGCTGGTCCATAGCGGGCAGATTGTCATTGCCGTCGGCGGCGGCGGCATTCCCGTGATCGAAAAGGAGAACGGGGACCTCGAGGGAGTCGCCGCGGTCATCGACAAGGACAATGCCTCGTGCGTGCTGGCCCACAATATCAAGGCGGATATCTTCATGATTTCGACCGATGTGCCCCAGGTTTTCATCAACTACAAGAAGCCGGACCAGCGGGGGCTCAGCCAGATGACCGTCAGCGAAGCGAAAAAACATCTGGCCGACGGGCAATTTGCCAAGGGCTCGATGGAACCGAAGATCAAGGCGAGCATCGAATTCGTCGAGAGCGGCGGCGAGATGGCGATCATCACCAATCCGCAGTCATTGATGAAAGCGCTGAACGGCCAGGCTGGGACGCGAATAACCAAGGATTAGACGGTTCGCGGCAACGCTCGGTCTGGACTCAGCCAGGATAGAGTGGAGGATAGAATGGCGCTCCAGCATGTTTTGGGATTGAAATGCACGGTCTGCGGCAGGGAGCATACCCTCAAGGAAACCCGCTATACATGCACGGCCTGCCAGAGCAATACCGAAGTCATCTATGATTACGAAATCATTAAAAAGAAAATCAACCGCAAGAAACTTGCCCGCAATCGCGACTACTCGGTCTGGCGGTACGCTCCATTCTATCCGCTGGCATCGCTCAAACTGATTCCGCCGCAACAGATCGGATGGACTCCCTTGTATCACGCTGTCCGGCTGGGCGGGCCGATCGGTTTAGCCAATCTTTACATCAAGGATGACGGCCGGAATCCGAGCGCCTCGTTCAAGGACCGGGCTTCGAGCGTGGCATTGGTACGCGCCCTCGAGGATAAAGCGAAATTAATCTGCGGCGCGTCGACGGGCAATGCCGCTTCTTCTCTTTCCTGCCTCACGGGCGGGATAGGTTTTCGCGCCATCATCTTCGTTCCGCAGTCCGCCCCTCCCGCCAAGATCGCCCAGATCATGGCCTTCGGGGCCGAGATCATTATGGTCAAGGGAAATTACGATCAGGCATTCGATCTTTGCCTGCAGGCGACAGCCGAGTTCGGGTGGTACAATCGCAATACCGGCTTCAATCCGTTCACGCGCGAAGGGAAAAAGTCGTGCTCGTTTGAAATCTGCGAGCAGCTCGGTTGGAAAGTTCCCGACTGGGTCTTCGTTTCCGTCGGCGACGGCAACATCATCAGCGGCATCTGGAAAGGTTTCCGCGACCTCAAGGCGGCCGGGTTCATTGACCGTCTGCCGAAACTCGCCGGGGTCCAGTCGGCGCAGAGTTCCGCCATCGCCGACGCGGTTGCCCGCGGCGGGAAATTGATCCCGATCCGCGCCAATACGATTGCCGATTCCATTTCGGTTGATCTCCCCCGTGACGGGGCGATGGCCGTCCGCGCCATCACCGAATCGGGCGGGGCGGCGGTTAAAGTCGACGATCAGGAAATTCTCGAAGCGATCGGGACCGTGGCCCGCGGCTGCGGCGTTTTCGGCGAGCCGGCCGGGGTCACCGCCTACGCCGGGGTTGAGGCATTGGCCAAGCAAGGCAAGCTCAAGGCCGATGATGTCTGCGTAGCGATCATCACCGGCAACGGACTTAAGGATGTCGCCTCGGCCGCCAAGGTCGCCGGTTCGCCCAGCATTATCGAACCGACCATGGACGAACTAAGGAAACTCTACGCAAAAAGCGGAGAAAGAAAGTAATTAAATAATAAACTTTCGTTTCCGTCCATGATCCCGTCCCTCTGTGCCGCGGCGTTCCCCGCCAGGGAGAAATGAACCAAGGCGGCTGCCGGGGAATTTTGACTTTTATACTGTAAGCACCTATAATGAGGCCCTTGTTTTCCTGAAATACATGCAAAAAAGGTCGATGGGACGGGGACAAAAGACAAAAATGAAAAAAATTTCCCAGGCAAAAAAGAGCTTGTACCTGACCGACGCCCAGTTGAAAAACGAGTTCGCCAAATGTGAGTTCTGCGAGGAGAAGCCGTGCAAGGACAAGTGCCCGGCCGACTGCTCGGCCGCCGACTTCATCATGGCGGCCAGGGTGTTCGGCCCTTCGGACCTCAAAAGATCGGCGGCGCAGATCATGAAGAACAATCCCCTGGGCGGGGTTTGCGGCATGGTCTGCCCCGACAGGTTCTGCATGGCGGCCTGCGTGCACAAGAAGTTCGACTCGGCGGTCAACATCCCCGCCGTGCAGGCGACGATCGTCAAAAAAGCCCGTGACCTGGGCGGCATCGCCGAGTTCGCCAAGGCGCGCGCCAACGGCAAAAAGGTCGCCATCGTGGGCTCAGGCCCCGCCGGCCTGGGCGCCGCGGCCGTCCTCGCCCAGTTGGGCTGCCGGGTCG